>NZ_AMFQ01000047.1:0-254 GCF_000335555.1 Acinetobacter sp. WC-743
GATCAAGCGCTTCACTGTAGTTCAGCGTTAAGGTCGTACCCAATGGATCAACTGTCGCATTGACAAAGGTTGGTGCTGTGGTATCTCCGCCTGGAATCACCGAACCATTGCTTACTGAAGTTGGTGGTAGTGTTGCTGCATCATTCCCGCAATGTCTTGAATCGCATTCGGATCATTACCTGCTGTTGGATCGGTATAACCTACTTGCACCGCTTGACCTGCTGTCACTGGAGCACCCAAGGTTAACACCACAC
>NZ_AMFQ01000048.1:0-548 GCF_000335555.1 Acinetobacter sp. WC-743
CAGTAAAGCAGGTTGGCTAATAAATACACTGCTTTGTGCTGCACTTCCTTCTGCTCCAATACTTTTTAAATCTTTACCCAGTTCGTAATCAAGATAGGAATAGCTTGCGCCTGCACGTGTCCCCATTCCTGTAAAGGTAAATGCGTATCCGATACGTCCGTAGTTCATCCGTTTACCAGCAGTCATCAGATCTAAGCTCAGTTCATCCCCTAAACCAGCTAAATTATTGACGGAGATGCCGGCGGTACCTCGTACTCGACTGGTGTATTTATTTCCAAAGTTATCTGCACCGATATAACCATTGAGTAGGGATGCATTTTGTACTTCTACATTGAGTTGGCTACTGCCCACTGTAGTTCCTGGACTTAGGACATTGCGAGTGTTCACTCCTTTTAATCGATTGAGCAATTTAAGCTGTTGCTGCATTTGATCGCTGTTGATTCGCTCACCTTGTTTCAAGGGCGCGACTGTTTGCTCTATAAGCCAGTTTTGAGTTCGGCTTTGATTGTCAATTTGAGTTTTATCGTAATACGCTTCAAGTACATTGA
>NZ_AMFQ01000049.1:0-213 GCF_000335555.1 Acinetobacter sp. WC-743
GTGCCACTCACCGTACCTGTCGGTTGGTTGATCGCAGAGGTCACAGGTCCATAATTACCTGAACTGTCCACCGCTGTGGTGACTGTGCTGCCATCTGGATAGCGGATTTCAATGTTACTGTTTGGCTCAGCTGTGCCACTGACACTTACCGAACCATCTGGATTGCCTGTGACATTGACCACTGGTGCTGCTGGATCAATGTTGTCGACATAG
>NZ_AMFQ01000050.1:0-346 GCF_000335555.1 Acinetobacter sp. WC-743
ACTATCAGTAATATTTACTGTACTTCCTGCTTCTGCTGTTCCTGTAATTGGACTACCGTCTGTTGGATCAACGATAGGTTGAGCTGGTGCAGTACTATCAACAATGACTTGCGCAGGTGGACTAACATTTCCCGATGCATCTACAGCCGTTACTTTAAGCGCTGTACCATCTGGAATAGGTGTTATTGGTGTAAAAGTAAATTTGCCATCTGGTCCTGCTGTTGTTGTCCCGATAACTTTACCTGAACTATCAGTAATATTTACTGTACTTCCTGCTTCTGCTGTTCCTGTAATTGGACTACCGTCTGTAGGATTAACGATAGGTTGAGCTGGTGCAGTACTATCA
>NZ_AMFQ01000051.1:0-304 GCF_000335555.1 Acinetobacter sp. WC-743
CTTGCAGTCGTACCTGCCAATGTGATGTTGTTGTAGTTTGCACTGCCATCAGCATTTTTGTCGTACTTCACTGCAAACTTATCAGTTTCACCTTGCGCATCGCTGACCGTTTTTAACTGGTCTTCTGTCGCCGCTTGACCTGATACTGCTGTTCCGTTCCAAGTAGTATTACTTAAACCTTTGATTGTATTGCTTGATTTATCTACAACAACACTACCTACAGTCACTTTGTCAAAGTTAACGTCTTTCGCTGTCGCAACTTCATAGTTTGTTGAGCCATCTGCATTGGTACCCGATGTAACGA
>NZ_AMFQ01000052.1:0-18683 GCF_000335555.1 Acinetobacter sp. WC-743
CATTTAGGGTCTGTGGACATTTCATAAATGGCTTGCGTTGTAGGTTAAAATTGAGCAGGTAAGGCATGAAATGAAGAGAATAGCGAGACTATTTTTAAATTTCATAACGTAGCCTGAGATAATTTTAGCCACAACCCTGAGCAAGAACAAAGCACTGCTTTGTTTGCAGCGCAAGGCGTAGCGGGGACTAGTGTGTTTTTTGTCGCTTCGTCGTTACGAAGTACTCATTTAGAATGACTAAATTTCGTATTTCGCGCCTAGAATCGCCTAAAAAACACACCTAGTCGCAAACATAGACGAATTTTCCACAGACCCTATTTAACGATGAATATAAATCGACCTAAAAAACTTGCTTTTCCTTTAGATAGAAGAAAGTTTGAACTGATGGCTATTCTGCTTGTTCAAAAAGGAGATTTTAAAAAATAATTAAAAATATCATGAATAATATTTTTTAATTCTTCGCTAAAGAAAGCTTAGATATCCAAAACATCTACAAAATTTGCACCCAAAACCTGTGCCAAATCTTGTGGCTTCACGCCAATATCCAGACCTCGTTTTCCACCACTGACATAAATTTTTACTAATGACGCTGCACTTGCATCTATGACGGTTTTTAAGCGTTTTTTCTGACCAACAGGGCTAATGCCACCGACTAAATAGCCAGTTAAGCGCTCAGCATCTTTAGGATCTGCCATATGCAATTTTTTACAGCCAAAAGCACTTGCCACTTTCTTCAAATTCAGTTGATGATTCACTGGAACAACAGCGACAAAATAATTTTTATCATCAGTCACCATTAGTGTTTTAAACACTTCTTCAACGTTTAAGCCTAGTTTTTCCGCCGCTTCTAAGCCAAAACTCTTGGCGTTCACATCATGTTCATATTCATGGATAGAAAATTCAATTTTATTTGATTTTAAAACTTTACAAGCAGGTGTCATATGATCAACAAGATATGGAAATTAAAAAGATATTGAAATTATAGGACGATTGTTAAAATTTTTAAATTCGTTTTCAACATTCGTCGCTTAAAATTATCGCTTGTAAAATCTTGAACAACCTGATTAAAATTACCACAAAGACTTTATTTTAATAGAACAATGCCATCTATCTATCAATTAAAACCAGCCTTTCAAAACTTACTCCGCCCCTTAGTACAATGGCTTTTTAAGCGAGGTGTAACTGCCAATCAAGTGACACTTTTTGCGATGTTTATTTCATTGGCTTTAAGCATTTTTTTATACTTATATTATTTGAATCATCCTGTGAATTGGTGGTTGTTATTGTTTCCGTTGTGGATGCTGATTCGAATGGCTTTTAATGCAATTGATGGCATGTTGGCACGAGAATTTAATCAACAATCCAATTTAGGTGCTTTTTACAATGAATTAAGTGATGTTATTGCAGATACAGCACTCTATGTCTGTCTAATTGCTTTTGCTTTTATCCATGCAAAATTACTGTTATTGGTGGCTTTCCTTGCTATTTTAAGTGAGTATACAGGTGTCATGGCACCTCTGATCGGTCAACAACGTCGTTATGATGGTCCTATGGGAAAAAGTGACCGAGCATTTTGGTTTAGCTTAATAACTGTGGTCATTGTATTTTTCCCACTGTTTAATACAAATTTACAACTACTCAGTTTAATCTGTAATGGCATACTCAGCCTAATGGGTGTGTTACTCGCTTTAACAATCTATAACCGAATTAAAAATAGTTTAAAAACAGCTTCATAAAATAGTTTCATCTTTCAGGGTAAATTGCTATGTATAACAATAGTCACCACACCTTCACCAGTCACGATGGCACAGCATTGTTCTACCAACATTGGGCAACACAATCACCATCGGAAACAAAAAAAGCCATTATCTTATTTCATCGTGGTCATGAACATTCTGGACGTATGGCACATTTAGTTGAGGAACTTAATCTTCCAGATTTTGATTTCTTTGCATGGGATGCCCGAGGTCATGGTGACTCTCCAGGCGAACGTGGAGATGCCCCAAGCTTTTCTGCTTGTGTTAAAGATATTCAATACTTTGTTCAGCATATTCAGCAAAACTATGCCATTGACCCAGAGAATATTGCAGTTGTTGCACAAAGTGTGGGCGCGGTACTCGCAGCTACATGGGTGCACGACTATGCTCCTAAAATTCGTGCCTTGTGCTTAGCTTCGCCAGCATTTGACATTAAGCTTTATGTTCCTTTTGCTGAACCGAGTTTAAGAGTCATGGCAAAGCTACGTGGTAACTTCTTTATTCAAAGTTATGTCAAAGCCAAAATGCTGACTCATGATGAAGATCGAGCGCAAAGCTACGATACTGACCCGAAGATTGCCAAAGCGATTTCGGTAAGAATGTTACTCGGGCTTTACGATGCCTCAAAACGCATTGTTGCTGACTCACAAAATATTTTTGTACCAACACAAGTATTATGCTCAGGCTCAGATTTTGTCGTTTTCCAAAAACCACAACGTGAGTTTTATCAAAAGCTTCCGCATCCGAAGAAAGAATTACACATTTTAGATGGTTTCTTTCACGATACATTAGGTGAAAAAGACCGACATATTGCAACGGAGAAAATACGTCGCTTTATTCAACAATGTTTTGCGACTGCTTATCAGGCACCTGATGTTTTAAATGCCGATAAAATTGGTCCAAGCTGCGCAATTGCAGAAGATCTCAGCTCACCATTACCGGCTAAATCAATCAAAAATGCATTTTGGGAAGTCACCAAAAAGAACCTAAAAATAGGTAGTCATTTCTCTCAAGGTTTAAAAATTGGTGAAGATACGGGTTATGACTCAGGCAGTACTTTAGATTTTGTTTATCGTAATCAAACCGAAAGTAGCAACCCGATTGGTAAAATTATTGATCGTCAATATCTCAATGCAATTGGTTGGCGTGGTATCCGAGTACGCAAACAAAATATCGAATCTTTACTGCAAAAGTACGCTGATATTCTGATTAAAAAGCGTAAACCACTTCGAATTATGGATATTGCATCAGGTCATGGGCGCTATATTTTAGATGCGGTTGCTCAATTGCCGAAACAGCCTGAGTCAATTCTGCTTCGTGACTATAGTGACATTAATGTAGCTGCTGGACAGAAAATGATTGCTGAACGTGGCTTAACTGATATTGCAGAATTTGTTCAAGCAGATGCTTTTGATACTCAATCTCTGGCATCGGTAAAACCAAAACCATCACTCGCTGTGGTATCTGGTTTATATGAGTTATTTAGTGATAATGATTTATTGCGTCAGTCACTCGATGGGTTAAGCAAAGCTGTTCTAAAAGATGGTTACTTGATTTATACAGGTCAAATCTGGCATCCACAACAAGAGTTTATTGCTCGTGCGCTCACTTCACATCGTCAAGGTGATGCATGGGTGATGCGTTTACGTTCACAAGCTGAAATGGATGCACTCGTTGAAGCTGCTGGCTTTAAAAAAGTCGATCAGTGCATTGATGAGTTTGGAATATTTACAGTTTCAGTGGCACAAAAGCTATAAAAAAACTGTCATTAAAATTCATGGCTGGATATTAATTTTATTCAGCCATCACGAATAAAATAATAATGGATGTTATATGCCAACACTCATCAAAGAAACAGGAACATGGAAATGGGGCTTACTCTGCTTGGTTTTCCTGGCACCATTCTTTTTTCTGACCTATGGTTTTGCGAATCAGTATGCTTCTGGACTCGCCTATGTTCCAAGTATTGTATTTGACTGGGAAAAGCATATTCCACTTTGGGCTTGGACTATTGTGCCTTACTGGTCAATTGACCTGTTTTATGGTCTGTCTCTGTTACTGTGCTGGAACAAATTTGAACTGAAACAACAGGCGCTCAGATTGTTTTTAGCACAAGTGATTTCGATCAGTTGCTTTTTATTGTTCCCGTTAAAATTTAGTTTTGAACGCCCTGCCTTAGATGGTTTTTTTGGACTATGGTTTGATGTGCTGATGGGTTTTGACAAGCCTTTTAACCAAGCACCTTCTTTGCATATTGTTCTTTTAGTGATTCTTTGGGATTTTTATCGTCGACATGTACAAGGTTCATGGAAATACTTGGTGGACTTTTGGAGTGCGTTGATCGGACTGTCCATCCTCACGACATGGCAACATCACTTTATTGATCTTACTACAGGAATTTTAGTCGGTGCTTTGTGTTTATGGTTATTCCCAATAACCGTTAAATCACCATTTAGAAAAGATGGCTTACAACAGCTAACGGCAAAACATTTAAAACTAGGCAGTTACTACCTGTGTGGTGCTGTAATTTTTTTGATCTTAGCCTATGAGTTAAACCCTTGGGGATTATGGTTAATCTACCCAGCGGTCAGCTTATTTATCGTTGCACATAGTTATAGTTTTGTACGTCCTCATTTTTTCCAAAAGCAAACCAATGGAAAGATGACCATCGCTGCACAGATTTTACTTGCACCGTACCTTATTTTTGCGTGGCTCAATAGCCGAATTTGGACTAAAAAAAATCCTGAAGATTCATTGGTCATTGACTCAGAGCATAGAAAAATCTTTATTGGGCGTATCCCCACTCAAAAGGACAGCGAAAAATATACCGCAGTATTTGACTGTATTGCAGAATTACCCTTAAACAGTGGATCTAAATATCAACAGTATCCAAGTCTTGATTTGATTCCTTTGCAAGCCAATCAACTTGAGTATGCGGTAAATCAATTCAATCTCTTACTCACCAAAATTGATGGCACGCCATCGCAAAACATTCTCATCTGTTGCGCCCTTGGATATTCAAGAAGCAGCGCACTACTCAGTGCTTGGTTAATGCAACAAAACCAAGACAGCACTGTTGAAGAAGTCGTTGAAATCATCCGCAAGGCACGTCCGTGGGTGGTATTAAAAGCACCACAAATTGAAGAGCTTGAAATTTATCAACTCAAATTAAAAGGCTTGGCGCCATGAAAATGAAATTTTTCATTGTTGCCAAGCTTTTATCTGCAACTGGTGGTTTGCTACTTTCTGGCTATGTTGCTTTTGCTTTATCTATTTTTGCGATTTTATTTAAAGGTTGGCAAACGATAGAGCTTTGGATATTCATTGTCATTACATTATTGCTCATGGCTGTTCATCATTACCTTTCATTCCGTGTCAAATTTGATGCGGAATTGATTGAAATGCTGGCGATCCAATCTAGAGCTGATAGCATTGAACATCTTACTCAGCAATTCGATCAAAGCTTACTTGAAATGAAACTTCTTCCGCAAAATAAAGTCGGTCGAGATTGGACACTGCGTTTTGCTGGCTGTTTTCGCTTAATCAAGCTGCAAATTGCCTTAGTATTGATACAGTATCTGGTTTTAATTATTTTAATTTATCGAATCATTTAAGTGAGCATTTGAGTCAGAATATAGACGGTAGTTAGGTTTTCTTTCTTTAACTTCGACCAAAGCAAAGCCATGAAAATCGCTGTATTTGAAGGACTAAGATAATGAAATTGCTTCAAGTTAGGCTATGATTTAAAAAGTAAAAATGATAAATTAATATTGTGATATAAATGATTTTTACTATTTATTCAAAAGCGTTAATTTAAAATCGATCATGTGGGGCTGTTGAATTCAATATTATTCTGCTCTTTTTTAAAGCAGAAATTTAAGTTTTCATCATTTCAATATCATATGAACAGTACAAAAAAGATTAAATATCAATTGGCTTAAACAATGAATCAGTTACCCGAACAGCGTCCTGAACAAGATCAAAAAATAGAAAATAATATGCCTGCACTCAACAAAATGCAGAGCTTAGAGACACCTCGCGGAAATTTTGCTTCAAGCTCAGTTGCTCGTTTTATTGCATTTCTGACCCGACGTGGCGCACGACTGATCACAGGCGCACGTAGTTTGTGGATTGGTTGTCAGCCTGAAATGAAACAAAGAATCTACTACGCCAATCATAACAGTCATATCGACTTTATTTTATTGTGGTCTTCACTGCCAAAATTAATGCGTCGCAAGACCAAACCCGTTGCAGCATCAGATTATTGGCTGAAAGATGGTTTTCGCCAATTTTTGATTAAAGATACTTTTAATGGGGTCACCATTCAACGTAACCGTGAGGATGGTTCTGATCCATTACAGCCTGTAAAAGATGCACTTGCACAAGGATACTCGATTATCTTCTTTCCTGAAGGCACACGTAATTTGGATGATGATGTTGAGTTACTGCCATTTAAAAGTGGTCTTTATAACCTGCATAAGCAATTTCCAGAAATCGAAATCGTTCCAGTTTGGATTTCAAACTTAAGACGTGTCATGCCTAAAGGTTCATTTATTCCTTTACCGTTGTTATCTACAGTATGTTTTGGTTGCCCTTTAGAACAACATTTAGAGATGGATAAGACGACTTTTATCGACTATGCCCAAAAACAACTATTGCAATTAAAAGAGGTTGAAAATCAATGATTGTTGATAATCTACATAAAACCTATCTTTTATTTGGTATTTTTGCTGGTATTTTGGTTTTTGCATCCTCAGTCGGATTTATTCTTAAACAAAAAGCTGGACATCAGCCTGCACCAGTCATTGATAATTTAAATGCGAGAATTAATGCTTGGTGGGTGATGTTAATTGTCATTGGTGCAGCAATTCTGCTTGGTCAAACTGCATTTATTATCTTATTTGGCATTATTTCACTTTTTGCATTGCGTGAGTTTACCAGTCTATTGCCGACACGTCGTGGTGATTACTTTCCGCTGTTGATTGCATTTTATTTTGTGATTCCATATCAATACTATTTAATCGCTATCGACTGGTATGGCTTATATTCTATTTTTATTCCATTGTATGTGTTTTTACTGATTCCGATTGCCAGTTTAAAACAAGAAGACACCAAACATTTTCTTGAACGTAGTTCAAAAATTCAATGGGGGTTGATGGTCTGTGTTTTCTGTATTTCTCATGTTCCTGCACTACTCAATTTAAAATTACACGGTTTTAAGGGTGAACCGATTTGGCTGGCAATCTGGTTAATTATGGTTGTGCAGGCCTCTGATGTTTTGCAATATGTGTGCGGAAAGCTTTTTGGCAAACACAAGGTTGCCCCTGTTTTATCTCCGTCTAAAACTGTCGAGGGTTTACTTGGTGGTATCATCTTAGCCACGGCTTTAGGTGTTGCTATGGCATGGTTAACTCCGTTTAGTTATTTACAGGCAGCATTTATTGGTCTTGTGGTGTGTATTTTTGGTTTCTTTGGTGGTTTGGTTATGTCTGCAATCAAACGTGATCGTGGTGTTAAAGATTGGGGACAATTGATTCACGGTCATGGCGGTATGCTAGATCGTATTGATTCTATTTGTTTCTCAGCACCGATCTTTTTCCATATTTTAAGATATTGGTGGAGTTAATCTGCCATTATCGGCTAATCTGTAACAAGTGAAGAGTAAAAGTTCAAATATTTTATATTAGGTCTTTTGCGAAAGTAGGTTTTTGCTCATTTGTGCTTGATGCGACAGCTTCTAAATCAAAAGCCATCCCTACTCGAATCTCAAACAATGCCAGAGGTCTATTACGTTTAAAATATTTGATCAAAAACTCTGAATCTGCTTTGGTTTGATATATATTTTATAAGTGTATTGGAAAAATCATCAAATGAATCAAAGATGACATCGACTTCTTCATATTCAGGTTCATAACCATACACAACCTTATTTTTATTTTTGCCTTCTAAACAAATTGCCAAATATGAGTAACCATTTTTAACTGACATCAAAAAGCAAAAATGATGATCCCAAAAATTATTAATTCTGTTAATTTCTACATCATTCATTGCTGCATCTAAGCTTTGTTGTCTAAGTTCTTCCCAATCGAACTCAGATTCTGTTTCACCTGTAATTTCGGCAACTGTAAAAAACCAAGCAACATCACTTGGATTGCTTATTGTTTTATAATTCATAAGAATTTCTTGTAACTCAATAGGTAAATGATTAAACCCAGGGATATTTTCATCTCCTTTGTAAGATCTCTCTTCAATATTCCAGTTATTCTTAGTCAATACTTCTAATAATTTAATTCTCAAGACTAAATCCTTTTTTATCTAAGACACTGTAACTACTACTCTTTGTATCTTTTAAATTGAGTTAAATTTTTACAAACTACTAGTTGGTTTAAAGTGGATTGGCTTATTTCTGGGAAGTCACTTTGTTCTCCCGTCTTTAAATTAATTTCAGTATTCGTAGTTGCTGAATTTAAAATTGCTTTATCTTCAGTTTTATAAAAATCAACATCGAATATGGCATGACTTGTCTTAACAACTCTCTGCTTTTTATTATACAAATTATAAAAAACAACTTCATTATTTTGAGGGGAACTATTTTTGAATTTCTTAGGAATTCCCCAAACTACTAAATAACTATTATTACAATTAGTTTTATATCCGTTAATTTCACCTAAATTTATTTTTTTTATGTTCTTATCTTTCCGTACAATCAATGTGCTTGTATTTTCCAGTTTTACATTCAAACTTGTACAAGCATAAGATACACAACTATAAAGGCATAGGCAGAATGTAGAAATATATTTAATCATCATATTAGCTCCATCTTTTTTATAATTTCATTTTTTCCCATATTTTTCTTCATCATATTTTTTTGCTAGGTCTAAACGATAAGTAAATTGCTCCCAACGATCAGAAGACTTTTTGCCTTTTATTTTATTTTTTTTGTTTATTAAAGAAACTGAAAAATCATTTAAACTTACCATAGTAGGTTTATTAAAGTCTAATTTTTTTAATATTGCTTCTAATTCTATACTTTGAACATCAAAACTAACTCCTATACGCCAACCAATAAATAAGCAAATAAACATTACAACTAAAATATTTATTTGAATACCTGATTTAGCATTTAACATTTCACCTATTGAATGAAAGTTAAAGTAATTAAGTATAAATTGCACAATTAATATAAATAAATAAGTTCCACCCAGTATTTTCATTCCATAAACTCTATGTCTTAGTCGCCCTTTAACTACTTCTTGCCCTGTCCACATATAATTATTTTTATGATCTATTATTGTATTAACCCGTGCATACTTTTTCTCACCATGTAGTTCTTTTGCAATAACTTTCACTGTATCTCCTGTTTTAAATATTACTTCAGGAAAACACCCAACGAAGTAATACTGTTGGTTATTTTTGTCTGTGAGTTCTAAAGCAAAATCACTATCCTCAATATATTCATCACTCGTAGCAAAACTGACTAATGTAGCTGTACCGATCTGTCTAATAAGTGCAGAATCGACAGTTGTTACACCTGTAGCCGTTTGCATATTGGCATTTAAGTTTTGCATGGTTTCACTGGTCAATAAGTCTGTGACTTCACCCTCAACAATAAACAGCCTTTCTGCCAATTCATCAATGATTTTGTCTGTTTTTTTAAACTCATTTTTTCCCATATTTTTCTTCATCATATTTTTTGGCTAAATCAATACGATAGGTATAATCTTTCCAACACTCATGGATAAAATCTTTTTCTTTATTTTTCCAACTTAAATCACTCAATGCAAAAGTTTGTAAATCCATTCGACTGGGTTTATTAAATCCTAATCTTTTTAATATTGCTTCTAGTTCTATACTTTGACCATCAAAGCTAGCACCTACTCGCCAACCAATAAACAAGCAAATAAACATTATAATTAAAATATTTATTTGAATACCAAGCTTAGCCATTAACATTTGATCTAGTGAATCAGATATGAAATAATCTAAGATGAGTTGTGCAAACATCACAAATACACAAACCGCCCCCGTCATCTTCATCCCAAAAACTCTATAGCGAATCCTTCCTTTAACAACCTCTTGCCCAGTCCATGTATAATTGTTCTGTTGATCAATAACAGCTACTGCACGAGCATATTTATTTTGTCCCGAAAGTGGTTCTGCAATGACTTTAACCATATCGTCTTTTTTAAATATGACCACTGGGAAACACCCTTTAAAGTAATGCTTTTGATTACTATTATCCGTGATTTCTATAGCAAAATCACTTACCTCGATCCCTTCATCACTGGCAGCGAAACTGGCTAAAGCGGCACTCCCAATTTGTCCGACTAGTGCTGAACCAACCGCTATTGCACCTGTTGTCGTTTGCATATTGGCATTTAAGTTTTGCATGGTTTCACTGGTCAATAAGTCTGTGACTTCTCCTTCAACGATAAAAAGCCGATCTGCCAATTCATCAATCATTTGATCTGTTTTTTTTAAACTCATTTTTTCCCATATTTTTCTTCATCATATTGCTTAGCTAAGTCTAAACGATAAGTATATTGCTCCCAACGATCTGGATACTCATCCATTTTTACTTTATTCTTTCTATTTACTGATGAAACTGAAAAATCATTTAAACTTGCCATACTTGGTTTATTAAAATCCAAATTTTTTAATATTGCCTCTAACTCAACACTTTGTTCATCAAAGCTTGCACCCACTTTCCATCCAATAAATAAACAAATAAATAAACAAAAAAAGAGATAAGTATAGGTTGGCTTAAAAGAAATGATATACCATTATCCTCAAATAGAGAAAATAAAATAAAAATCATCATGACAAATATCCCTGCACCACCTATTAATTTTATCCCAAATATCCTATATCTTATTCTCCCTTTTATAATTTGTTGACTTGTCCATATATATTGATTTTTTGGTTCAATAACTGCTTTTACTATTGAATATTTTGTTGTAAAAGGCTCAGCCATAACTTTAACATTGTCACCAATTCTAAAATTAACTTCAGGAAAACACCCTTTAAAATAATGCTTTTGATTACTGCTATCAGTGATTTCTATAGCAAAATCACTTACCTCTATCCCTTCATCACTGGCAGCGAAACTGGCTAAAGCGGCACTCCCAATTTGTCCGACCAGTGCTGAACCCACCGCGATTGCACCTGTAGCCGTTTGCATATTGGCATTTAAGTTTTGCATGGTTTCACTGGTTAAGAGGTCAGTAACTTCACCATCAACAATAAACAGTCTTTCTGCCAATTCATCAATGATTTTGTCTGTTTTTTTTAAGCTCATTTTTTTCCATATTTTTCTTCGTCATTTTGTTTGGCTAAATCAATACGGTAGGTATAATCTTTCCAACGCTCATGGATAAAATCTTTATCTTTATTTTTCCAACTCAAATCATTGAGAGCATAATGTTGTAAATCCATTCGACTAGGTTTATTAAATCCTAATTTTTTTAATATTGCTTCTAATTCTATACTTTGACCATCAAAGCTAGCACCTACTCGCCAACCAATGAATATAAAAACTAATATAAATGAAAAAGAAATGATTTGAATACCAATATTATTAATTAACATTTGCTTTATTGAATTTGTTATAAAAAAATCAAAAAGCAAAGCAAAAATTACTACAATGATACTAATGGCTCCAAATAATTTCATTACAAAAACTCTATAGCGAATCCTTCCTTTAACAACCTCTTGCCCAGTCCATGTATAATTGTTCTGTTGATCAATAACAGCTACTGCATAAGCATATTTATTTTGACCTGAAAGTGGTTCTGCAATCACTTTAACCATATCGCCCTTTTTAAATATGACCACAGGAAAACAGCCTTTAAAGTAATGCTTTTGATTATTTTTATCTGTAAGTTCTAAAGCAAAATCACTGACTTCAATCCCTTCATCACTGGCTGCAAAACTGGCTAAAGCAGCATTTCCTATTTGTCCAACCAATGCTGAACCCACCGCTATTGCACCTGTAGCCGTTTGAATATTGGCATTTAAGTTTTGCATGGTTTCACTGGTCAATAAGTCTGTGACTTCACCTTCAACAATAAAAAGCCGATCTGCCAATTCATCAATCATTCGGTCTGTCTTTTTAAAGCTCATTTTTTTCCATATTTTTCTTCATCATATTGCTTAGCTAAGTCTAAACGATAAGTATATTGCTCCCAACGATCAGGATATTCGTCTCTTTTTATTTTGTTCTTTATGTTCATTGAGAAAACTGAGAAATCATTTAAATTTGCCATACTGGGCTTATTAAATCCGAGTTTTTTTAGTATTGCCTCTAACTCAACACTTTGTTCATCAAAGCTTACACCTACTCGCCAGCCAATAAAAATAAAAATAAAAATAAAAATAAAAAAAGTAATTATAATATAATATCTTAGCAAAAGATGAATTCCATATTTGCTAAACAAAGAAAATATAGAAAATATTAAGACAGCACCTAATCCTAATCCCCCTCCTAGCTTCATACCGAAAAAGCGATATTGCATTCTTCCTTTTACAACTTCTTGCCCAGTCCATATATAATTACTTTTTTGATCAATTATTGCAGTGGCTCGAGCATATTTATTTTGACCCGAAAGTGGTTCTGCAATCACTTTAACCATATCGCCTTTTTTAAATATGACCACTGGAAAGCACCCTTTAAAGTAATGCTTTTGATTACTGCTTTCAGTGATTTCTATAGCAAAATCATTTACCTCTATCCCTTCATCACTAGCAGCAAAACTGGCTAAAGCAGCTGTACCGATCTGTCCGACTAGTGCCGAACCCAACGCTATTGTACCTGTAGCTGTTTGCATATTGGCATTTAAATTTTGCATGGTTTCACTGGTTAACAGATCGGTTACCTCCCCTTCAACGATAAAAAGCCGATCTGCCAATTCATCAATGATTCGATCTGTTTTTTTAAAACTCATATTATGACTGCTCTATTATGCAAATAAGGTTTGAAAATCTTCTATTTCTTGTTGTTCCGACATCAGCTGATTGGTCTTTAAACTTCTAAAAGTAGAATACTGACACCAACGTTGAAGCTTTGTAGCTTCCCTGTATATCAAAAAAGAGACCTCTGCTAAAGTTAAAATTAATCCTATACCACTTGCCCATGCAATAACACGTAATAAAGCATTACGGACGATCTCTTGAGTAAGCTTTTTAACACTATATTTAGCAATAGTTTCACCAAAAACTTTAGCTCCAATTTTTTGAATCAATGGACTGCCTCCCACACGTTTTAGATATTCCATTAATGGACCTATATAAGTCAAAGCCACCAAAACACCTAGAAATACATTTACAACACCTGTGAGTGATCTAGTTGCATACAAAACTATCAATCCCTTAGAAACTTCATTTTTTTCTTCTAAACTTTCAAACTTTTTATAATCTAACCATGCTGTAATGCCACCTGCAAAAGCACTTAAACTCCCTGCCGCCCATTTAATACCCGCTCTTTGAATATTTGCTGCGCCTCGTGTGGCTGCTGCGCCTGCACCACCATAGCTAGTTTGAGTTGCAACTTCACGCACCCCTTTTGCCAAACCATAGAATATATCCAAAGCAAAAGCCATCAATGCGGATACAGATGCCACCAAAGCTGCAATTTGTACATTATCCTTATATTTTCCAGAGCTAAGCATATGCGTTAAATTAATCGCCTCTAAAAATACAAGAATGCCTGATGCGCGCACCTGATGATAATTGTTGGTATGGTTCACCATACCTTTACTACCCGCTTTTTCAATTTCTTCTAAAGTTAATGCCACTTGTTGCTTTTTTGCCATCGCATCATCGATCAATACATCCAAAGAACGCATTGTTGCTTCCTTTGTATTTTTTGAAAGCTGACCACCGACCCTTTCACCAAATTCAGGACTGAGTTTGATATTTCCAGAGTTTAGTTTTTCAGGGTTTATATTATATACAACTTGATCAAATCTTAGTTTTCCTGCCAACTCCCCCATCTGAGCAAACAACAGTTTTTGCGAAATTGCAGCGACAAATCGACTTTCAGCAGTTGACCCCATACCTGCCCGAAATACAACACGGGCAAAGTTAGAAACATACAGCATGACCTTTTTTTCGACTTTAGAAAATGCAATATTGCCTTTGTTCTTGTCTATGCCCTGATTTCTTGCCCATTCATCCCATGCAGAATCGGTTTTCTTTAAAAAGTCGATTGTGCCTTTCATGGCTTTTATACCCACAGCGGTAAAATCTGTTGCAGCTTTTTTCAGTTCTTCATGCTTGGCTTTGGCTTCTAACTGATTACTATACAAACCACGTATAAATAAATTTTTACGCTCATAATCTGGTTTTTTAATCCAGTCATCCAACTGTTTTGCGCCTGCTTCAGCACCTTCCATTCCAAATAGCATGGTCGCTACATGCGCTTTAAAAGCACATCCACTCTGTAAATCCTTTTGATCATAGGCATCTAAAGCATCCAATAAACTTTCAGAAACCACCCAATTTAAATGTTCTTGAGCACGTTGATTGGCAACCTTTAAAGCTGTGTCATATTTTTGAGCTACTTCCTGCTTAAACGCTTCAATTTCTTTATAGTTTAAATGATCGAGTAGAACTTTGCGGTCAGTTTGGTAATTGGCTTCCCCAACTTCTTCACCGTGACCCGCCCGTTTTTTCATGGTACGTTCATGTTCTTCGATCAACAATTTTTTGCTTTGTTCAAGTTGCTCAATTTCTGCTGTATTATTCCATTTCCTCGCATAGATAAGTCGTTGCTCAATCGCATTTAAATTGCTTTTATATCTTATTTCAATGGCGGGTGCTGTTTGTTCATGAATTTCATTTTCGCGCTGTACGATTTTTTCCTTATTTTTAAGCAATGAACCTTCTATGCTTTTCACGCGTTGTACGGAGTCCAGTTTACGCTGATTGGTGACACCATATTTATCTTTTGCTTCTAAATAGTCATCTACAGGGACATAAGCTTCATTTCGATATTCATTTAATTTTATCGTGATTCCAACGGGATCATATAACACAACAGCTGAAAAAGCTTTCGGCTTTTCGGTGAATTTCTTCACGAGCTGCTTCCAACGATCAGTACCAAATGAAAAAGGCTGGCTGATACCATCCTTTAAGGTCGTGTTGTTTAAACAATGTTGCTGTTGAGACGTTCCTTTCGCCCATGCTGCAACATCCACAGACTGCCATTTACCTGAACTGACATATTCATCCGCTTTGGCTTGATATTCCTCTCTTTTTTTATCAGTCATGGGCGCATGGGTATAAATCAAATACGCTTTTTCTGCCAAATTTGTTGCAATATATTCAACTGTGACAAATGAAGCAAATACCGCATGTTCATTTCCCTGACAGGCAAACTCAAGTACAGATACGGGTGCAGGTTTGTCCAATGGGAATGATGACAAATATCCCTTTGGCGTCACGATGTAGCCACTCCATTCATAACCTTTTTTTCTTTTGATCATGGCGTACACATAACCAGAATCGATCATTTCAGTTGTATATTGTGAATACGACAAGGCAACGTTTTTTACATTTTTTCCAAGCTGAGAATTAAGCTGAGGTGCTTTATCTCGAGTAACGGTGTAACGTAAAGGTAATATCTGTAATCCTAATTTACGGCAAAAATTACATTGATCTTTACTGCCTTTTGCATCAGAAGTCTGTTGATTGACTTGTATTGCAGCATTCGCTGCTTTGGTAATCGCATTTGGTGCAGCCAAAATCTCTTCTTGCTGTCTACGTTGTTCTGCTTTTTTATTTTCTTTTCTTGCGAAAGCTTCTTTATCACCACCCATATTATTCTCCTTATTCAAATATTTCTGTTTTAATCAATGCCCAATCGTCTTCAGCGATAAAATTCATCGCTTCGGTAAAATTATAATTTTCAGGTTCAATATTCCAATACTGTTTAAGCACATTTACAACATGAGGATGTTGTATAAAGCCTTGCCCTAATAGCTCCGCATATAAACCATAACTTAGCAAATCAATATATTTTTTAATATGATATTGCTCATGAGCTTGATATAAGTTTTTAAGAATCTTTTGAGGATTTAAATCATGACTGTCGATCTGTTCTAATTCATGTGCTTTCCTAAAAACAGTATTACTGATTTCAATTAAATCCAGTTGTAGAGATTGTTGCACATTAATTTTGTTGATCGCTTTAAGTTGTAATTTTTTCTGATCTATATTTTCCCAATGGTAGTACCCCGTCGGGTGAATAAAATGCCACTGGATAAAATTTGCCAATAAACTATTTAACTGCAATTCGTTGAATATTTGATCTAAATAAATCATCACACGAGGGTCGTACCAACGAAATAAAATTTTGGACTCTATATCTTGCAATACCAATGTCTTTTTAAATCTTCGATTTAATTCATCATTGTCATATTGAGAAGCCCCAAAACCGTGAACCAAGTACCGATCATTTGCAATATCAAAATGCTTGAGTAAGTGTTCAGCCAGCTCAAATCCAATGTCTTTCAATATCTTTTCATCTGATATTTCAATAAAAAACAGACTGGTATCTTTATATCCATTCCCCTTAGCTAGCGGAATATAAATAATCTGATCTACTCTCAAGTTATTTTTTAGATCATCAAAGATATCTGGTGCTAAAGTCTCATCAAGCAGTACCAGTAATCGACCATGCTGAAAGAACACTGTCTGCATTTTTTGATAAATCGTTTCCACTGAATTATTTTCAGGCAAAATGCTTGTCTGTTGTAGGTAATGCTCAGCCATCATAAGATCACCTTTGCTGATCCATTTTGAGCGGCATGTCCTTGTTTTGCTGAGCAATCAGGCAAATCTATACTAGGTGGATTTATCGAAGCGGACGACGTAAGTTTCTGCTGTCCAGACTTTACTTCAAACAAACCACCTGTGGTTGCAAACACCCCCGAACCATTGAGCTTTAATTCAGTGCCATCACTGATCAATTTAATTTCTTTTGGACTAATGATATAAATCGTGTCTTCAGTCGAAATAATTTGAATGCCTTTACGTGCGATCAGATCTGCTGCATCACCTTGTGCCTGAATCTCAATTTTACCTTTTCCTGCAAATAGCCTTGCACCTTCCTGTGCCGCAAAAAGACTGATTTTAGCACTTGCATGTGCAATCAAAGATTTCTGCGTACTGAGATTCATGCTTTCGCCTGCTTGCTGGCTGATTTGCCCATCTGCTGAAAGATGAACGTCGCTATTGGTCGACATAGCTATAGAATTCGGTGAAGTTAACATCATCACTGCGGATTTAAATGCATCTGCCTTTTTCGGATCTTGTTCAGTCAAAGTTTCGATAAAACCTTTGATATTTTCTAAAACCTCTAAAGGATCAGTTTGTTGATGTTTGGCAACTTCACTTAAAGCTTTTGTGTTGTTGAGACTCGATTCAAGTTGTGATTGCGTTTCAGAGACATCAAGATGATTGCCTGATGCCTCATCTTGTGTATGGGTACTCAGCAGTAAGCCTTGTCCTGCACGTATTGCGCCCCATTGATCAGTTCTTAGCTCAAAGCCTTCTCCTCGCCCTTCACTCGTCTCTGTTTCTTTTGGGTGACTGAGGTTGCCAAGATTGAGTTGAGTTGCACCATGACTGCTGTGTAACTGACTACTGATCTGGTTGTTGGTATCATCAAAACGTAATTGATTATAACCATTGCCTTTGTATTCTCGACTTTTAATCCCTGCCAACTTCTTGGTATCGGGCAACTTGCCTTTATCATCAAACTTGGTTGGATAAAGGTATCCTTCATGAATACGTCCCACCACAAAAGGTCTGTCAATATCCCCCGCAAAGAAGTCAACTACGACCAACTCTCCAACCCTCGGTAAAAACCTTGCCCCATAGCCTTCACCTGCCCATGGTGTCAATACATCGACCCAAGCCGAGTCGGTATCATTGTCGTTCGCGCCTGCGCCACTATCGTGACTGTGGTCTTCATTGCGAGTAAATAAAAATCGAACTTTGATACGTCCCCATTCATCCACATGAATTTCTTCTCCACTTGGACCAACCACTCTCGCTCGCATTGGATGGGCTGTGGGTCTTTGGGTTAAGGGATTATATTCAGGAACAACCGTAATATTACGTCGTTGTAGCACCAATTGATTGGCTTGGCGTTCTTCGTTATTGTTTGTGGTGATATTGGAGATTTGCCAATGGCTTAGTTTTAACAAAGTGTCGACTTGATTGCTGAGATCTTTGGGTAAATTATTTTGGTGATAAAAGGTTTTGGATAAAATCAGAAATTGCCGATCGGCAACATCTTTTAGCTCTAGACTTGGATGTTGGTTAAGTTCAAAGTGATAACCAACCTGCGCATCTTGTACCGTTGATATTGCCGTGAATTGTTTGGCTTGGGCATCGTAGTAGTTGCTGAGGTTTTGGTTAAAGCGTTCGATCTGACTGTTACCCGATGGCGTTGCACCATCTTCCCCATTCAGATCAGGTATCCATGCAGGGCTAAAGTGCCATACTTGTTCTAAGCCTAGACTGGCGTTGTCGTACTGGTCACTGTGCTGATATTTGCTTTGTACATTGCCTGCACCTTCTTCGGTTTCAAGAATATCGGCTTGCCAACGGTGGATATGTACCGATGTCGGTTGAAGGGAGCGTTGTCCTGTAAAATTGATAATCGAATCGCTAGTCTCTATAGCCGAACTTCGATGAAAGCGGATCGTGCGTCGTTCTAAACTTTCGTATTGAGTATTGTCATCAATCAATCGAAGCTTTTGAGGCTGGATGGGTTCATTAAAATGAGAGACTTTAAGCTGAGCTTCATCAATTAAACTCGTCACACCTTCCGATGCTAGAAGCCTTTGAATAAGATCTATATCTCGTTCATTATTCTGCATAATGAGTGGTCGAATATCATAGTCTTTGGTTAGACCA
>NZ_AMFQ01000053.1:0-2966 GCF_000335555.1 Acinetobacter sp. WC-743
GGGTTGGCGCTTTATCAATCCAAAGCTAAAAGACATGTATGGTGTAGAAACCATGCCACAAACGGCTGAAAATGTGGCTGAGCAATTCAACATCAACCGTGCTGATCAAGATCAGTTTGCATTGAACAGTCAACAACGAACAGCAGCAGCACAGGCACAGGGCTTTTTTAAACAAGAAATTGTTGCTGTGACCATTCCTCAGCATAAAGGTGATGCTTTTCTGGTGGATCAAGATGAGCATCCACGGGCTTCAACCACATTGCAAGCCTTACACAAATTAAAAGGTGTGGTGAAAGCAGAAGGTACGGTGACTGCGGGTAATGCTTCAGGAATTAATGATGGTGCAGCCGCTTTACTGATCGCATCAGATCAAGCCGTTACACAGTATCAACTAAAACCACGTGCCAAAATCATTGCAGCGACGACAGTCGGTATAGAACCTCGAATCATGGGATTTGCACCTGCACCAGCGATTAAGAAATTACTTCAACAGGCAAATCTGAGTTTAGCGCAGATGGATGTGATTGAGCTGAATGAAGCCTTTGCTGCCCAAGCTTTGGCAGTGACTCGTGATTTAGGCTTGGCAGATGATGATGCACGGGTCAATCCGAATGGTGGTGCGATTGCTTTGGGTCATCCACTGGGTGCATCAGGTGCTCGCTTGGTGACAACCGCCCTCAACCAACTTGAACAGATTCAAGGGCAATATGCCTTGTGCTCAATGTGCATTGGTGTGGGTCAAGGCATCGCCATGATTATTCAACGGGTAATATAACTTTATTGTGATTATAATCAATTAAAAGGGTCCTTATTTAGGATCCTTTTAATTTGTGTAAATCAAAAAATACTAGAATTTATTTAGTATTAAATATAAGAAAAAATAAAAGAAAGCAGAGTTTATTTATGAAAAATATTTTAGATAGTATGTTTGTAATTTTTGTTTTTTATAATGCGTTGATTTTTAATGAATAAATTCAATAAAAAATATTCTTTCAATTATGAAAATATAATTTCCTAAATCGTTATTTTTAAAATTTTTTATAAAAGATAGGATGAATTAAATCTTGAGTTATTTAAAAGTGTAATCAATCTAATGGAAGATATTCTAATCAAAAAACTTGAGGATGAACGGTTTAAGTCAATCGTTGAAAGACGTTATGAAGATTTTGCCAAACTGGTTCATCCTGAAATGACTTATACGCATACCAGTGGAATAACTGATTCAAAACAATCGTACTTAGATAAATTGTTTGATGGCTTTTATGATTATAAGTGGATCGAACATCCAATTTCCAAAATTCAAATTATTGGTGATATTGCACTGGTCTTTGGTGAAATGCATTGTGAAGTCCTTGCTGGAAATATTCAAAAAATTTTAAAGAATAAATCATTAGCAATTTGGAGAAAAGAAAATAACGAGTGGTTATTTTATGCCTATCAGCCAACACCATTGCCATAAGGAGATTAAATGTGCAAAAAGAATTTATCTATGATGTTCCGCAAAGCAGAGTAATTTTTGGAGCAGGTTCTCTTAAAAATTTAAAAGCTGAAATTAAAGCTTTAGGGGCAAAAAAGGCATTAATTTTATGTACACCTGAACAGGTTGAGTTAGCAGAGAAGATATCTGATTTGCTAGGGCATTCTTGTGTAGGAATATTCCCTAAAGCAGTTATGCATGTACCCATTGAAACAGCGAAAGAAGCAATAGATGTCTCAAGAGCTTTAGGTGCTGACTGTGCGATAGCTGTAGGCGGTGGATCAACGACAGGTTTAGGGAAAGCAATTGCTTTAGAGGATGACCTGCCGATACTTGCGATCCCAACCACTTATGCAGGTTCGGAAATGACCCCTGTTTATGGCATCACGGAAAATGGAATTAAGAAAACAGGAAAAGACCCTCGAGTTTTGCCAAAAACAGTAATTTATGACCCTGAACTTACATTAAGTTTACCATTAAATATGTCTATTACGAGTGGTATCAATGCCATAGCACATGCAGCAGAAGGTTTATATGCTCAAAATGGTAATCCGATCATGTCTTTGTTGGCTGAAGAGGGAATTAAGGCTTTGGCAGATGGATTAAGACTTCTAAAGCACAATGATCAAGATATTGAAGCACGCAGTTTGTGTTTATATGGCGCTTGGCTGTGTGGTTATGTGCTAGGAAATGTCGGCATGGCGATTCATCATAAACTTTGTCATACCTTAGGAGGAAGTTTTAATTTACCACATGCACAGACTCATACGGTTGTGTTACCACATGCCATTGCTTATAACCAGCAAGCTGTTCCTGAGGCGATGGATAAGATTAAAAGAGCACTAGGAGCAAAAGAAACTACAGCAGCAAATGCTTTATTTGATCTGGTTACTGAGCTTGACGGACCGAGATCTTTGGCAGAATTAGGGTTAACTGAATCAGATTTGGATAAGGCAACGGAAATTGCATTATCCAATCCATATTGGAATCCTGAAGCTATAGAAAAAAATGCAATCCGCCGTTTATTACAAAATGCATTTGAAGGCTCACGTCCTAATTAACCTGAGTTCGATAAAAATCCTTGATGAAAAGTGATACAGTCAAACCGCCTGATTATTCATACAATTGATTTGGATGATTCATTTATTTTGTACTTTTTGAATCATTGATGGTCTTGCTATCGTGAGGCGACATGGATGTTGCCATGTTGAGCGGGGGTATGAGGATGTACCCCTCGCTCAACGAAAGATTTTTGTCACTTTTCATCTCTGAAAAGTGAGGCATCGCCCACGCAAAAGAATTTAAACTTTAGCACTAAAGCGTGGCAGTGCAAGCTTTAGATCATCAAACAATCTATTGATCGCCTTCATTTTATTGATCAGAGAAATGAAACTATATTGATGGTTGCGCTTACGGAGCTTCGCTCCTCATACCAAAACAAGTATGGCGAGCCCTTGCGGAGCTCCGCTCCTCATCCTAAAATCGGATG
>NZ_AMFQ01000054.1:0-326 GCF_000335555.1 Acinetobacter sp. WC-743
ATTCTGCAAATGGTTGGTTAAGCCCTGAAGCTTTTGAGCAGAAATATTTTAAGAATTTAGAGGGAAGTACTGTCCACGATAGTGTCTAGGATCAGCAAATTGATTTCACTTTGAACCTTGTCTTTATCAAAGTTATTTTTTAACGCACCACTATTTTCTCGGGCTGTATCTGTTGTCACACTGGTCAAGATGTCTGACTTGATCTGCTCAGCGGTTTTACCCGTTAAAGCTTGCTGACCTTGTTCATCTCGAATGGTGATATTTGACGTATTGATACCGCTCTTGGTCACGCTACTGTTTTTATCACTGTCTAAACCAAAACCGAT
>NZ_AMFQ01000055.1:0-5267 GCF_000335555.1 Acinetobacter sp. WC-743
CTTGATATGTGCTGAATTAGCAGGAGACTTTCACTTGGGATATGCTAGGCAGCTAACCGATAAAAGTTCTCTGCTATTTGATTTGGCGTTTTAAAATCCAAACTCTTTTGAATTCTTCGCTGATTATAAAATAACACAATGTATTCTGTAATATCTGCTTTAGCTTCATCTCTGGTTTTATAGTTGCAATGATGCACTAATTCATTCTTGAGTATGCCCCAGAAACTTTCAATCGGTGCATTATCGTAACAGTCCCCACGTTTGCTCATTGAACCTTGAAAATCACATTTTTCCAGTATCTTTCGATATTCATGGCTGCAATATTGGCTGCCTCTGTCCGAATGAATAATTAAGCCTTTCGTTGGTTTTTGATTACGAATCGCCATAGTCAGTGCATTGCAAACAAGTTGTGCGGTCATACGCTCATTTAAGCTATAGCCAACCACTTGTTTCGTGTACAGGTCTTTTACTGCTGCCAAGTATAACCAACCTTCAGCAGTCCAAATGTATGTAATATCGCTTGACCATGCAAGATTGGGCTTAGTCATTGAAAACTGTTGCTCTAGTAAATTTGCGTAGATCGCTCGATTATGATCACTCTTCGTAGTTCTTTTGAAACGCTTATGACGCTTACAATACAGCTGGTTGAGCTTTTTTATTTGACGTACAGCATACGTACTGATTTTGATACCTTGCGCTTGTAAATGCTTAGTTAATCGAATATAGCCATAGCTTTGTTTAGTTTCCTCATGAGCTATTTTGACCAAAATTGTCTGTTGATTTCGCTGAACCAATCTTTTATTCATGCCTCGTTTTAGCCAATCATAAAATCGTGACACTGAAACGTGAAGTAATCTAGCCATAAAGCTAATCGGGAATAAATATCTTTGCTGTTTCATATAGGCGTACCTTACTGACTTTCTTTCGCAAAGTACGCTGCTGCCTTTTTTAGAAATTCACGTTCCATTTCAGCTGTTTTGAGCTGTTGTTTGAGCTTTTTATTTTCTTCGAGTAAGGCATTTAGATCAGGTGAATATTGTTTAGTGCCTGCTAAGGTGCCAGTCTTTGCTTTATTATTCCAATTTGAAAGAGTTTGCATTGAAATGCCAAGTTGTCTGGCTGTTTCCGATACATTGCCTTGATTGGCTTCAATCAATTTTATTGCTTCAACTTTAAATTCTGCGGTGTAAGTCTTCTGTTTCTTGCTCATGGTAAACTCCTGATGAGTGTCTATAGTTTACCAAGTTAAAACCTCCTGTTTTCTCAGCACACATCACCTGAATGGATGTTACAGATTACATGCAGGTGAATTACTCTGTGGCTGTATCATGGCTTTTGTGCAATCCAATCCATTTGATCCGAATGTTCTCTTTTGCAATAAAGCAGCCTCTTCTGCTTTTCCTGAACCAACGAACTATGTCATTGATTTGATTCAACCGACAACAGTGATGCTGAATCAAATCTCCAAAGAAGGGATTAAATGCAAGAAATGTGGTAAGAAAAAGATAGGGGATGGAAGTTATTATCCGTCTAATTGGAACCAGCCCATGAGTCGAGATCAGTTGAGTAAGAATCATTTTAAATGAATAAGAGAAGGATGGCTTACCTCACTTCTCCGAATAACAATGCTATGCTTTTCAACCAAGGTTATAAATTGGCAACTACATTTCATTCTTCTTCATGCTGGTCCTATAGCCTGTAGACAATTACTACATCATTTGCATTCAATGCTCAATACAGCCTGTCAGCAGAACCGCAGCGATACTTTTTTTCGTGCATACATGTAGTGTTTAAATCCATTCATTTTTCAATGATCCTCTGCCGTTTATCACATTTATGGTCGATCTTTAACCTTGTGAAAAATGCACATACCGATCCCTTCAAACTGTCAAATTTATGTATGCATGACATTTAAAGAAAATTATCTGATCAATTTTTTTAGGTAAAATTCATCAAGAAAAAGTTATTATTATTCATAACATCACCAATAACCACATAAAAACAATAATTTAATAAATTATTCTTCCAATTTTTTTATATTTAGTGTTATTACCTCTAAATCCATGTTTACCACCTTCTATTACATAAGTAATTTAGAAGTATCCACGATATAAATTGCTTGCCCTCACACCTCTCCCCTCTCACGCCCAAAAAATTTATACTGAAAGGCAGATTAAGCCCGTTCGAGTTACATATAGCCGCATGCTATATTGAAAGCATTAAGAAAATATCCTCAATATTTATAGGATTTTTAAAGTATGAACTAATTTTCGAAGAACCCTTTCTAAGTAATGTGACCTATTAGGAAAAATGAAAATACTGAAATCTCCGTATCAACAATCAGTCAAAGTACATCCTGATGATTTTCTGTAACCGATACCCAAGGACTATACCTACCCTTCTGATGTGCTGTGCAACAAAGCCCTCCTTAGCCACACTATAGCTATAGATTAATTCCATTATTTTGTGATTTAATTAAATTATTCATTCTTAAGACCCAATTTAATGGATTTATATTTCACTAAACCAGAAGAAGTTGTGACTCTTTTAGGTGAGCGTTTACGTAAGCAACGACTCTTTCTGGAGATGTCTCAAGCTGAGGTAGCAGCACGCGCTGGTGTCGGCGTGAATACAGTTTCGAATCTTGAAGCGGGACGAAATGTATCTGTTGAAAATTTAGTCCGTATTGCAATGGTCTTGGGTCGATTAAACGAACTTCAGGAACTATTTAAACCTCAGCTTAACAGTGTGAATGACATTCTTCGCTATGAGAGTCAAAGTAAGCGCCACCGTATTAAGAGGAAGGGATAATGCTCAATAGACTTAATGTTTATTACAACGGTTGGGGCGAATCATGGTTATGGGGAACGCTGATTAGTTCAACAGCCACGACAGGTAGACCCACCATTGCTTTTGAATATAGTCCAGAAGCAATACAGCAAGGTGTTGAGCTCTCTTCTTACTTGCTGCCTTTAAAAGGTCTACCATTCAGACAAGGTTTTCCTACTCATCAAATGGGACTCCCAGGTCCAGTCTATGACGCTTTACCAGATGGTTGGGGCATGATGTTGATGGATCGATATTTCAAAAAAATTGGCTTAAATTCAGCACGAATTGGACCTTTGGAGCGTCTGACCTATATTAGTAGTCACGCAATGGGTGCCCTCTCCTTTGAACCTTGTGTTGCTGACATGCAAACCTCAGAAAATATCCCTTTACAACAACTGGCCCAGGAAGTTCAAGAAGTACTCAAAGGTGAAGGTGGTGAATTTCTACAGCATTTATTGGTCATGGGTGGCTCCCCTCAAGGTGCCAGACCAAAAGCGTTGGTTTACCGAGATCCTGTCAATTTAGAGTTTTCGACTCAAGATTCTGATCAACATGAAGCCTGGCTGATTAAGTTTCCTGCTCAGCAAGAGCATCCTGAAGTCTGCGCCATTGAAGCCGTCTATGCAGAATGTTTGCGACTTTGTGCAATTGAGACTCCAGATACCCATTTCTTTAATTTGCCCAATGGTTTAACGGCTTTTGCTTCTAAACGATTCGATCGTCAAAATGGTATGCGGATTCCAATGCAGAGTTTGGCTGCATATACAGGAGCAGACTATAAAGTTCCAGGTAGCCTAGACTATCGCAATTTTCTCCGGGCAACCTTGATGTGTACGCAAGATGTACGAGAAAGATTGCATGCTTTTAAACGTGCTGTGTTTAATGTGCTTTTCAATAATCGGGATGACCATACTAAGAACTTTTCATTTCTCATGGAGAAAAATGGTCAATGGAAATTGGCTCCAGCCTATGATGTGACCTTCTGCGAGGGTCCAGGTGGTTATCATCAAATGGACATTATGGGAGAAGCGCTCAATATTTCCCGAAATGACATACATAAACTCGGTACTTCAGAAGCTAATCTGACTACTCTAGAAGTCGATGAGATCATCTTGACCATGCGTGAAATTGCACTTCAATTTAGTCAAATTGCGCAGCGCCTGTATCCCCATCAAATTCGAGAATCTACCCTACAGATGATTCAATCACGGATTCAACAGAATATTGATTTTTTAACTGAAACCTAAGCGTAAATATAAACTAAGCGCCAACCATCAACTGCAAATAGACTTTGATATAGTTAGTCGCTACATAATCTGTAGAACCTGTGAATTAGCTCTCTTTATAATCACGAATATTAGATGGATCACCGCCAAGATATATTCTGCAAACGTGAAATCACTACATCCAGATCGAAAATCACTAAGAAAAAACTGTCACCAAAAAAAGGTCTGCACTATGGATAGATGCAGACCAAACTCTGGATAACTACCAGCACGAGAAATATGTCGCAATTTTGCATAGACATGAATTTGATAAAATCAGCCCAGAAAGCCAGAAATTCATAAAAACTATTTCATCAATCCCCTATAACTTAATCACGTTCATGGTCGATCTTAAATCTTGTGAAAAGTACTCATGCTGACCTAGCCAAACTGTAAAACTCATGTATTCATAGCCTTTAAATGAATCTTTCAATCGGTATATTTAAGGTAAAAACTAGTAATCAGAAGTTATTATCACCCCCATATAAAACAAGGATCAACTTAAAAACAATAACTTAGTAAATTATTCTTCCATTTTTTTATATTTAGTGTTATCTCATTCACTTGGCTCTGAAAGTTTCTCGCACTGAGTTTATATGCGGACCAATTCGTTGTACGGTAGATTTTAGTTGCTGGCTTCTTCATTCGGAAATTATATTGCTGAATCAGACCTTACAAACAGCTTTGTGCAACAAAGCCGTCTTTAAGTACTTTTTTTAAAGGAAAAATCATCGACTTAAATCTATATTTCCAACAGTGCCACTTTTATCGCTTTAGCACCTCAACTCATTTAAGTGGCGTAACTTACATAACTTATGCATCCCATTTAAGTGACCTCAGTTATAGTATTCCGTGTCAGGAATTTGTCCACTTATTCCAATGATGATGAGAACTGCAGCATTGACTTAGATCGCCAGTGCTCAGTACTGGCCATCATGTAGCTTTTATCGCTTTAGCGCCTTAACTTATTTAAGTGGCGTAACTTACACAACTTATGCATCCTATTTAGGTGACCTCAGTTATAGTATTCCGTGTCAGGAATCTGTCTACTTATCAGCGTCCGCGGAACTGCAGGATTTCTGCTTTGTTGTTCGCAACGAGGGCTAATTCTG
Organism: Acinetobacter sp. WC-743; assembly: GCF_000335555.1. Classification (NCBI taxonomy): domain Bacteria; kingdom Pseudomonadati; phylum Pseudomonadota; class Gammaproteobacteria; order Moraxellales; family Moraxellaceae; genus Acinetobacter; species Acinetobacter sp. WC-743. The sequence continues at coordinate 5,207 of NZ_AMFQ01000055.1, forward strand.
GAGTTCCGTATAAGGCATAATCAATAACGACATCTCGACTGATAATCAGTGCAGTAACTTT
>NZ_AMFQ01000056.1:0-21703 GCF_000335555.1 Acinetobacter sp. WC-743
AATAAATCTATGTGGATTTTTTCTGGATTTTCATCCGATTTTGGATGAGGAGCGAAGTTCCGTAAGCGCCACCATCAATATAGTTTCATTGCTCTGATCAATAAAATGAAGGCGATCAATAGATTGTTTGATGATCTAAAGCTTGCACTGCCACGATTTAGTGCTAAAGTTTAAATTCTTTTGCGTAGGCGATGCCTCACTTTTCAGAGATGAAAAGTGACAAAAATCTTTCGTTGAGCGAGGGGTACATCCTTTACCCCCGCTCAACATGGCGACATCCATGTCGCCTCAAGATCGCAAGACCATCAATGATTCAAAAAGTACAAAATAAATGAATCATCCAAATCACTTGTATGAATAATCAGGCGGTTTGGCTGTATCATCTTTCATCAAGGATTTTTATCGAACTCAGGTTAAATAAATGCTAAGTTTTTAAAAAATTCTGTGCAGGAATCCAAAAAATCATCTCTTGTTTTGCCTTATTTTTGATTTTTTGACACGGGTTCAACGATGGTTTTAAGCAATTTAAAGCCGTTTTTTTCAAGCACATAAAAACGTGTAGTCACTTGTTCCACGTCATAGTTTTGATCCATATGCTGGTCTTTGGTCACCAATAAACGACTATTTGCACGAGTTTCAACCACATCTGGGCGCGTCTCACCACCAAAACCATCAGCTAACAGCTGCCCTGTACGTTTATTGACAAAAGAATACATTCTACAACTTGCACCACATCCCCACATGGTCTTGACATATTCCCCCGCAAAATCTGGTTTTTCCTTTAATGCTGCTCTCAGTCGAGTACGAAACATATTGGCACTTGGATCAGAAATATCCAGTTTGGCGGTCTTACCCATATATACCGATTTCACAGGATAATCACGAAACTGGGGAACTGCACTTTTCGCGTGAGCAATTGAGATTGCTATTAGGGCAAGAAACAGACTGATGAGATATTTATTCATTGTTATAACCTAAGAATTAAAATATTTGTTTTCAATCACAGCATAACAAAACTGGATATCTCCTGCTGTTTATTTTGAGCAATATATTTATAAAAATGCCTCTAAAACAGAGTTTAAAAATATATGCCCTTGCGCCGTACAGGATAAGCGTGTTGCATCATTGACCATTAAATGACGCTGTTTTAATGGGCTGATTCGCTCATTTAAATCCTCAAGATTCAAACCTGTACGTTCAGTATAGAGTTCAGCAACGACACCATCATTTAAACGCAAAGCATTCATCATAAATTCAAACGGCATCTCAATATCTTCGATACGTTTAAACTGCAAATGTTCAGCAGGCACTTTGGCTAAATAGTCTTTAGGCAAACGGGTCTTTTGATAGCGGTAAACACCATCCGTTTGAGTAACTTTGCCATGTGCTCCTGCACCAATTGCCAGATAATCACCAAATTGCCAGTAATTCAAATTATGCGCTGATGGTTGCTCTTTACGCCAAGCAGATACCTCATAATTGATAAAACCACTGGCTTTTAAATATTGCTCACCTTGTTCCTGTATCGCCTCTAAAACATCATCGACTGGCAAAATCGGTTGTGTACGGAAAAAAACTGTATTGGGTTCAATGGTTAATTGATACCAGGAAATATGTGTCGCACCATTTTCAACAGCCAGTTTTAAGTCGTATAACGCCTGTTCCAAGGTCTGTTCTGGTAATCCATGCATCAAGTCAACATTCACTCGTTGAAAGCCTGCTTCTCGAGCATTTCGAATCGCTGAAACAGCATCATCATTGGAATGAATACGGCCTAATTTCTTTAAATGTTCGGTATTAAAACTTTGCACGCCTATGGATAATCGATTAATACCTGCAGCTAAATAACTTGCAAAAGGATCATGTTCAACTGTTCCCGGATTGGCTTCTAAAGTAATTTCACAATCCTGCTCAAAAGGCAGTAATGCTTTTAATTGAGAAAATAACCATTGATAACCTTGAGCTGAAATAAGTGATGGCGTCCCCCCACCAATAAACACACTATGAATTTCTCGCCCTTGGGCAAATTCAATTTGCGTTTTAAAGTCTTCAACCAATGCCTGTAAATATTCGTGTTCCAAATCTAAAGATAATTTTCCGTCGGGTACTGCATGCGAATTAAAATCACAATACGGACACTTACGCACACACCACGGCATATGGATATAAAGTGATAATGGAATATTTTGAGGGATTAAAGCAGTCAAAGAAAAGCTCAAAGCAACTAACAGAATAATTAATTTTAACATGACTTCTAGCTTCTGATTAGAACAACTCATCAAATTGCTTTAGACTGGATATGCGCAATAAAAAGTAGATGAACAAGAATGATGAAATTATCCAGTCAATTGTTATTTCTTTTACCACTCACCATGGGCATTGGTATTGCTATGGCGTTTCAAACAGCCATCAATACGCAACTGCGTGAATATCTTTACTCCCCTTTACAAGCCGCGCTTTTATCTTTTTTGGTGGGTACACTATTGCTCGTAGTTTTGGTAATCTTCCAGTCTGAACAAAAACCAACACTACACAGTTTAGCTGTGATTCCTTGGTATCTCTGGCTAGGTGGTTGTCTTGGGGTTTATGCCATTAGTATTAGTATTTATACTGCCCCCAAACTTGGTTTCTTAACCCTTTCAGGGTTGATTATCTTCGGGCAGATCGCCACATCAATGATCATTGATCACTTTGGTGTATTGGGTACAGATAAAGTGCCAGTCAACTGGCAACGTCTTATAGGTGGCGTGGTGATTTTTATAGGTGTGCTTCTCACTCTACAACGCTAACCAGTTTATTTTTTCTTAAGCACATTTAAAACGAGTATTACCTGTGTCTGTATCAGTAAAAGCCACGACTACCCGCTTTGAATTAAAGCAACTTTTTCATTTGATGCTGCCGATTTTGATCACTCAATTTGCTGCCGCAGGCTTTGGATTGATTGATACCATCATGGCTGGGCATATGTCTGCCGAAGATCTCGCCGCAATTGCTGTTGGGGTTGGATTATGGATTCCAGTGATGTTGCTGTTCAGCGGTATCATGATTGCCACAACACCTTTGGTTGCTGAAGCCAACGGCGCACGTACGCCTGAAAAAATTCCTTCGATTGTTCGTCAATCGTTATGGGTTGCTTTCTTACTTGGCTTGATTGGAATGATGGTTTTGCAAATCATTCCATTGCTTTTGCCTCTTGTTGGTGTGCCTGAGTCCCTACTTCCGAAAGCCAGTTTGTTTTTACATGCGATTGCATTTGGTATGCCTGCATTTACCATGTATTCAACTTTACGAGGTTATTCTGAAGCCTTGGGCTATCCACGTCCTGTTACAGTGATCAGCCTCGTGGCACTGGTGGTGCAAATTCCACTCAACTTTATTTTTATGTATGGTATTGGACCGATTCCACATCTAGGTAGCGCGGGGTGCGGTTTCGCCACAGCATTATTGCAATGGCTCATGTTCATTACAATCAGTACTTATATTTTCAGAGCAAAGCGTTATCAGTCGACTCAACCCTTGAGTAAATTTGAGAAAATGGACAGTGCACTCATCAAGCGTATTCTTAAACTGGGTTTACCGATTGGTTTAGCGATTTTCTTTGAAGTGAGTATTTTTAGTACGGGTGCAATTGTGCTCAGTCCATTGGGAGAAATTACGGTTGCTGCACATCAAATTGCCTTATCCGTCACCTCTCAGCTGTTTATGATCCCAATGTCACTCGCTTTGGCGCTGACGATTCGTACAGGAACCTATTTTGGTGAAAAAAATTGGTTCGCCATGCGTAAAGTGCAAAAAGTTGGATTAATGACCAGTACCTTATTTGCCTGTACCACCATGTTATTACTGTTGCTATTACGTCCAGAAATCGTTTCTGTTTATACGCGTGATTATGATGTATCTCAAGCTGCCATTTATTTGATTCTATTTGCAGTTGGCTATCAGCTCATGGATGCTTGGCAAGTGAGTGCTGCTGGTTGTTTACGTGGAATGCAGGATACCAAAGGACCCATGTGGATCACGATGCTGGCTTATTGGATCATCGCCTTTCCAATTGGAATCTATTTGGCACGTTATACCGATATGGGTGCGGCGGGTGTCTGGACCGGTTTAATTATTGGATTAACGGTTGCTTGCGTCTTATTGCTTATGCGCTTATATAACAATAACAAACGCTTAGCACAAAACTAATAATTAAAATTTTAAATAATGCTGTTTTATGAGCAGCATTATTTTTTCTAAATCAAGTCAACTTAAACTGAGTTATATCATCTAAACAATACATCATCTGTCTAAATCCTCAGGTGACTTGACCAGATCATATAAAGTTCATGATGAACTTAAATTTTTCCATCTATTCAGATTGAAGTTGATAGGCATGTTGAAATTTCTCAGACATTTCCGATACATCTTCAACCTCTTTGATGATTGCTTGCCCAACAATCACATCCGTACCATTAAACGTCATGGTTGGCGCGCCGTATAACGCATAACCTTCGTTAAGCGCTTTGCTCACCCTTGCACAAAAGTGAACATCATCTTTGCCCGTTAAATAACGATAAACTTTCATCCAACTACAACTATATGAATATGTGAAAACATTTTAATCCAAAATACACAAAAACAGGCTTATACTGTCCAACGAGTTTAAATATTAAAAATAGCCAAGCAGAAACAAACGCTTAACAAATTAGAGTAGGCAGTTTAACAATAGTCGCCTATGATCAAAATAAATGAAACATCTAATCTAAACTGAAGGATGATTACGAATGTCGAAAAGTACCAGTACACCCGGTCGCCGCTTTATGAAACTTGCCAGTATGACTGCAAGTATTGCGACAAAAACGGTATCAAATTCAATTCGTAACTTCAATGCAGATGAAGAGCAGAAAAATGAAGCGCGCAGCAAGCTGTTTCAAGATATTGGCGTACAAATCGCAGACACCTTAGGTGAAATGAAAGGTGCTGTAATGAAAGTTGGGCAAATCGCCTCTCAGTACAAAGATATTTTTCCGCCAGAAGTTGCTCGTGCCATTGCCAAATTACAACGCCAAGCACCTGCAATGCCCTTTATTGAAATTAAGCAGCAAGTCGAACGAGAGCTTGGCAAACCCATTGATCAAGCCTTTTTATATTTTGATGAGCAACCTTTTGCCGCAGCCTCAATTGGTCAGGTACATAAAGCAACTTTGAAAAATGGCACAGAAGTGGTGGTTAAAGTTCAGTACCCAGGTGTGGATGAAGCCTGTGAAAGTGATTTAAAACAAGTTCGCCTAGCATTACGTCTTATGGGGGTACTTAAAGTTGATAAGAAATTACAAGACCGCTTATTTAAAGAAATTCAAGACAGCCTGCATGAAGAATTGAATTACGAAATCGAAGCACAAAATTTACAAGTATTTCGAACTTTCCATCAGGCTTTGGATAGCAAAATTATTATTCCAAAAGTTTTTACTGAATACTCAAGTCGTCGAATCCTGACCTTAAGCCTTGAAAAAGGTGAAAGTATTGAAACTGCAAGCACTTGGGACTTAGATATTCGCAATGAAATTGGTCGTCGTTTGATTCTAGCACTGGGTCAACAGATCTTTTTCTTAAAACGCTTCCATTGCGATCCACACCCAGGCAATTTTGCTTTCCGTGAAGATGGTAGTGTGATTATTTATGATTTTGGTGGAGTAAAAACCTTATCCAATGAAATCATTACCCATTTTAAAGCTTTAGTCAGAGCTGCAAGAAAACAAGATATTGCTAGCATTGAAGAGCATTTAACCGCATTGGATGCATTGGCTGAAAAAGGCGAGTTCCCTGAAGAGCTTTATCAAGCATGGCTCGAAGTTTTATTACGCCCACTGACGACACATTATGATTTTGCTGAAAACTCAGCCCATCATGATGGTATTAAATTGGTGAAAAAATCTCTGAAATACTGGGATGTATTCAAGCCATCTCCAGATACTTTAATGGTAAATCGTACCATTTCAGGGCAATACTGGAATCTGATTCAACTGAAAGTTCATGATAATTTGAATGATCTTTTCGAAGAATTGGTTCCACTGCAAGATTAAGAAAAAATTGATAACTAAGGTCATTTTTACAGTGAGTGAATCAGGGAATGTATCGTTAAAACTCGAATTGAATAATCATTATCTCTCACGGTAGTGATTAATTTTATTTTAAGGCAATCATCTTAAATTAAAACCATATTTGAAACCTAAGCACCCTCCTCCTGCTTAGGTTTCTTTTTTATTTTCAGCAATATGAAATCATTTTTATCTGACAGATTGAACTCAAATTTAAATAGACTTTACAAATTATATGTTATGTTATAATATTTCATTAAGTCAAAATAATGAGAGGATCAAATCATGCGTCCAGGTATCCATCCAGAGTATCGTGAAGTGTTGTTCCATGACACCAATGCAAATGCATTCTTCGTAATTGGCAGTACGATCAAGACTGCAAATACCAAAGAACATGAAGGTAAAATATATCCTTATGTAACATTAGATATATCGAGTGCTTCTCATCCTTTCTATACGGGTGAAATCCGTCAAGCAAGCAATGAAGGTCGTATTGCCAACTTTAATAAACGTTTTGCACGTTTTAAACGTTAAGTTTAAAACTGTTGTTCAAGCCTAAGTTACCTCTCTAAACTTAGGCTTTTTTTATTCTTAGATTCTCTGATGAAGTGCAACAGAGATTTATATTATTTTGTTGATAAAATCATTTGCACAATATAAAAACCAATCGCTAAAAAGACGACACCGACAATAACACTGGAAACTGTATAAGCCAGCGCAATAGGAAAGTGTCCTTGGCGAATGAGTTGAAAGGTTTCTAAGCCAAAACTGGAAAAAGTCGTAAATCCACCGAGGATTCCCACCATGAAAAACAAGCGTGTTTCTTGTTGTAGAATTGGATAACGCAGGGTAAAAGCAAAGAAAACTCCTGCCAGAAAACACCCTAAAATATTAATTGACCATGTTGCCCAAGGAAAAAGGCTGAGAGGTTTAGAAATCAAAAAACCAGCCCCATAACGTAAGCTTGCACCAATTGCTCCACCACATGCGACCAATAGCCAATTCATGTTATAACGTCCTTCAATCTTCTTTAAATCAATTCTTTTAACACTAACGACGCAATGCCACTTTGTTTGTGTATAACCCAATAGTTATCCACAATTTTACACAACAATAGTAAGCAACCTAATCGAGTGGTGTCTCATTCTTTACATAAAAGTTCAATGCAGGAACCACAAATGCAAAGACATCTTGTTCCCGAACTTCCCACTGTTGTAGTAATGGACAATCAATATTTAGCACCTGTGCTGCTTGAATTTGATTAAAATCAAAAGGCATTTCAATATCACCTTGTGACAAACGTTCAGGCTGATCAACCCATTCCACCCAAGCATGATCTTGATCCACAAGATAGGCAATAGCGTCTTTCCATGAAGGAAACAAAGGGTGCCAAGCTTGAGGGAGTTGCTGATCTGTTTTGATCTTAACTGCGCTGGAAAGTCGATAAAGTGCATCTAGCTCAATCTGTGTCTGAATAATATCATCTTGTCTTTCATGGACAAATTGCAAGGCATATTGTGCAGGCATCGCATCACTTGTTAAACGCCCACTGAGTACATAAAGTTTCTGATCAATCATGACCTGTTCAAAAATCACCGTTTTGTCTTGTTGTTCAGGTGCAATATAAAAACGCCAATTGCTTTGTCGAGGTGATGGCATGAGCTGACGTAAACGACCTAAAAAAGAAAAGCCAAAATGCTGGTGTTGGTAAGTCAAAATACTAAAAATCGTTTTACCTTGTTTTTCCCACAATTGAACATGACTCGGATAGCGTGAACGGACTTTTTCTATATCTACCAACCACGACAAATAAACAATATTTTTTACCTGACTTTGTAACTGTAAAAAAGGAATAAAACGCATCAAGATACGGCGTAAACAAAGTAAAAATGAGCATTGCGCAAAAAATGCAATGAGTTTTAAAGTAACGCCTGCAGTTTGTTTTTTAAGACGATGTCGGTTCATAAGGCACGATGACTGTTCCCTTCAAGCATTTGATTCTAACAAATAGCTTTAAAAAATAATTTATCTGGTAAAACATATAAGAACATTACTGATTTATAAACGATAGGTTATGCTATGTGCACGACTGAATATGGAATTCTCAAATCATGGTTCAAGATTTATTGAAACAACTTCAAGCTGGCGAAGCAAAATTTGCCGATGTTATTCAACATATTGAAGCGCGTTATACACATACCCCAACCGCATTTCAAAATGGTCAACAACATAATGCAGCAACAGAAAACCAAGGCAGTGCTAAGGTTTTTTCTTTTGCTCAGCTAAATCAACTCGACCAACAGCAAACCTTGAACTTGTTCGCAGAACACTATGCTTCTGTTTTGGCGACTCCAGATGCGTCAGATCATCAAAATATTCGTCAATTTATGCAAAATGGTTGGGATGGCATTCAATTTGAGGGTGTAGCTTTAACTGCGAAATAAGATCTATCATCATTGTAAACATCAATGAATTGGCTCAAGCTACATATCGCAATTAAAACAATAAAGGGATCAAATTGATCCCTTTATTCTGCGCTTATGGTCGCTCATCATATTGTGGCAAACCATCACAAATATGATCCCACTCTGCTTTATAGGCTGCATAAATATGCATGGTGGGTTGATGTTCCAATGCCGTGTCGAGTGTTCCAATTCTTAAACGATAGGTCTCTGGAGCTTCAGCTTTGATGCTCATAATCGGCGAGCCACACTCTTGACAAAAACATCGCGTGGTAGTCTCGGTTGATGCAAACTGTTTTAGCAACGACTCACCCTTTACGATTTTAAAGTCTGCTTTTTGAATGGGTGCATTGGTCGCAAATGCCGTACCATTTGCTTTTCGGCAACGTTTACAATGACATTGGATGACTGGACCTATTTCACCATGAACCTCATAATGAATCCCACCACACAAACAACTTCCTGTATATAATTTTTCAGCAGACATTTTTGAAAATCTCACCATGTGCAAAATGATTAGTTACTTCATCAAATTAGCACAAAATATCTACTTTTAGCGGAAATAAATCCTTTTTATAACAGGTCAGAAAGATATTGATGCACGCCTTCACCTGCCGCTCGACCAGTAGCAAAACAAGCCGTCAATAAATATCCACCTGTCGGTGCATCCCAATCCAGCATTTCACCACAACAAAACACAGAAAGATGAGATTTGAGTTGTAAATCCTGAGTCAATGCTTGTTCTTTGACACCACCTGCACAACTAATCGCCTCTTCGATAGGGCGGAATCCCTGTAATTCGATTTTGAGGTGTTTAATCTGTTGCGCCAACTGTTCTGGATCATTCCAAAGCGCTTTATCAACCAATTCACGTAGCAAACTTGATTTTGCTGTGTCTAAGCCTGCTTTACGCCAAATATTGGCAGTCGACTGCTTTTTAGATGGCTGTAATTTTTGTACCAATTGCTGAATAGATTGATCGGGTAACAAATCCAGATACATGACGAGTGGTTGACTTTGTTGAATCAGTTGACGCAATGAGCGTCCTTGCTTATAGATGAGCCCACTTTCCAAGCCATAATGGGTAATAACGATATCACCTTGAGTTTTAACCGAAGGCTCAACCCAAGCATCTACTCGCTTTAAAGGCTGACCAAAAACAGACTGCATATAGTCTGACCATGGATAAACTACACCCGCATTACTGGGTTGAAAAGTTTCAATTTCAGATGAGGACAACCATTTTTGCCATGCGCCATCACTGCCTAAACGAGACCATGACACAGCACCACATGCCAAAATAATCGCATCAAATTTCTGCTCATTGATTTGATTACTTTTTAAATCAATCATCTTGAGTTGCTGATGTTTCAGGTCAGTAACTTGATGACGATAATGAAACTTAACCTGTTGCTCAACTAAATGCTTCAACCATTCTCTTAACAGTGGTGCAGCTTTCATTTCTACAGGAAAAATCCGCCCAGAACTGCCTACATAAGATTCAATGCCTAAACTTTGCATCCACTTTTGAATCCAAGCAGCATCCCACTTTTCAATCCAAGGTCTCAACCATTCCACTTGATCATAACGTTGAATAAATTGCTCAAAGGTTTCAGCATGTGAGATATTCAGTCCCGTTTTTCCCGCCATCAAAAACTTACGTGCTGCCGATGGCTTTTGTTCAAAAACATGAATCTCATAATTTTTATATTGGCTTAAAACATCTGCCGCCATTAAACCTGCAGGACCTGCACCAACAATTGCAACTCTCTTAATCGACATGTGCTTGCTCGGATGATGTCTCGGCTGCCTGCCCATGACGAGGTTGCATATCATCAAAACGAGTTAAATAATGCTCAGGCTTACGAATAATCAATTGCTGACACAACTCACCACGTTCTAAGTATTTAATTTCAAAATGTGTTCGTGCTGAATCTGATGCAATAATTTGTTTCTCGTAAGGAAGTTTCCAAACGTCTTGTAACTGTTGCTCTGCTTCCGCGATATATTCGGGAATATTACTGGCCAATGTAATGCTGCCATTTGGCTGTAGCCTAGAAATCAAAAACTCAAAAAAAGGCATATTTAACCAGCGTTGTGCTGGATTATGCGGTTCAGGATTTGGATAGAGAATAAACAACTGTTGCACCTGTGCTGGGTACAATGCATGTACAACCCATGGCAATGCATCAGCATGAATTGGTGTTAAATTGGTTTGCCCTTCTAATTGATGCTGTTTTTGCATCGCCACAAATTTTTCACGTGTGCGCTCGATTGCAATCAGGCTCAAGTCTGGATGTTGTCCTGAAAACAACAATGCATGTTTGCCTTTCCCCGCCCCAATTTCCACACAAATAGGAGTATTTTCAATACATTGAAAATCACGGGGAGCATGCATACGCTGTGCTTGAAATTGACGAATCGGCATAATCAGATCAAACTAAGAAAAATCGCTGCAAGTTTAACAATTCTTTGCAGGTTTTGCTTTTATAAATGAGAGTTTCTGTATGGCTAAAACATTTCCTTGTCCACGATGTGGTGAACCTTCAACATGGGAAGCAAATGAATTTCGCCCATTTTGTTCTGACCGATGCAAATTGATTGACCTCGGTGCCTGGGCGAATGATGAATATAAACTTCCTACTCAAGATGCGCCTCAAATGGATCAAAAACGACATGAAGATGATTATGAAGATTAATCAATCATGTGGCTGCCCAAATTCGTTTAAGTACCTTAAGCCAATTTTTAAAGCATATTTGTTCAATCAATTGATCTGAATAACTGCGTTGTCGCATTGCGCTGATGAGTTTCGAAACTCCCATAATATCTTTGAGCTCATTACTAATCAGCGCACCATCAAAATCAGAACCAAAGCCGACATGTTCTTCACCTAAGTAGCGCATCATATATTCCAAATGATCTAAAATAATATTGATGGCCGTATCGGCATTGCGCTGTCCGTCTGGTCGTAAAAATGCCACATCAAAATTTACTCCAACCATACCTTGACTATCGCGTATTGCCTTCAATTGAGTATCCGTTAAATTTCGTGCTTGTGGGCATAATCCATAAGCATTGGAGTGAGTTGCAACAATCGGTTGCGCTAAAATCTCTGCTGTATCCCAAAAAGCACGCTCATTCATATGTGAGACATCAACGAGCATCTTTTTATCCGCACAACATGCAATTAAAGCTTTACCCTCAACTGTAAGACCGGGACCTGTATTTGGAGAATGAGGAAATTTAGCATTTAAACCATGTCCAAACTGACTTGGTCTATTCCATAGTGGTCCTATACTACGCAGCCCTGCATCATATAAGACATCCAATAGTTTAGGATCTTGTTGTAAAGCTTCTGCCCCCTCCATATGAAGGACAATACTCAACTTTTTTTCAGTGATACAAAATTCAATGTCTTCAACAGATGTACAGATTTGAATATTGTGCGAACGTCTAGTCAACTGTTGAGCTAAATCAAGCTGCTGCAAACAAATCTGTTCAATCTGTTGTTGGGTAAACTCATCAATGCTTTGATCGAATAGTTTATTCGGATGATGTTGCTTTACATAATCAAATGGCGGTAGAAAAATAGCAAAAAAACCACCTGCAAAATCTGCTTTCTGACAGCGTTTGAAATCAAGATGCCCAGGCAATCCTTGGTGGATAAAAGCTTCGACAGGATCATGATCATCAGATAACCACAGCCTTGTTAAAACATCATTATGACCATCGAAAATTGGAATTACATCGTGGTGCATACTGCACATCTCGCTAAAATTATCCATTTGAAATGTTTAAAACAGAAATGTGATTATTCATTCGTTTAGAATTTTTACTATTGCGAAAAATCAAATTACTGAGGGAAACAGCTTGTTCAGTTTCTGCTCGTGCTTGTTCAATCAAATGATGATATGGCGATTTAGCACAGACTGGATCAGCATTAGATGCATTGCCCGTTAACATATAAGCTTGGCAGCGACAGCCACCAAAGTCACGGTCTTTATCAGGACATGTACGACAACCTTCAGGCATCCAAGCATCTCCACGATATTGGTTAAAAGCCTTAGATTCATACCAAATTTTTGCTAAAGATTGTTGACGGACATTCGGAAAAGTCATCGGTAATTGACGAGCCGCATGACATGGCAGTGCCATGCCATCAGGCGCTATCGTTAAGAATATTTTCCCCCAACTATTCATACATGCCTTTGGACGCTCTTCATAATAGTCAGGTACCACAAAAATAAGCTTACAAGGACGCTTTTGCAGACGTAATTTTTCTCGATAAGCATTGGTAATGCGCTCAGCACGTATTAACTGCGTTTGAGTAGGTAATAAATACTGACGATTTAAAAAAGCCCATCCATAAAACTGACAAATTGCTAACTCGACAGTGTCCGCATTCAATTCAAGACAAAGCTCAATGATCTGTTCAATCTGATCAATATTATGTCGATGAATGACAAAATTAAGCACCATTGGATATTCATATTTTTTAATAATACGGCACATATTGTATTTTTGTTCAAAGGCATATTTCGAACCCGCCAATGCGTCATTTACCAACGGATCGCTTGCCTGAAAACTTACTTGTATATGATCAAGACCCGCTTGTTTTAAACTGCCTACTCTTTGTTCCGTCAACCCCATACCCGAAGTGATAAGATTGGTATAAAAACCTTGTTGATGTGCATGTGCGACTAACTGCTCTAAATCTTGACGAACCAAAGGCTCTCCACCAGAAAAGCCTAACTGCACAGCACCAAGCTGGCGAGCTTGATCAAAAACATCACACCACTGTTGGGTCGTTAACTCATTTTTATGTTGTGTATAGTCTAAAGGATTGGAACAATATGGACATTGTAATGGACAACGATAGGTTAACTCTGCAAGTAACCATAACGGTAGTCCAATATCGGTTGTCATTTAAAATCAATCCAATATTGTTGTTGAGCAACCAACATATAATCAAAAACATCATTGTCTATTTCAGCAATATCTCCAAATTGTTGTTTTAAATAAGTAATAATATCTAAAATACTATTTATCCCATCAATACATTGCCCAATCGCACCAGCGCTTTCATTTAACTTGATCATGCCTTCAGGATATAAAATAACAAAACTATTTTGCGCAGGTTCAAACTGAAAACGGTAGCCAGGTCGCCAAATAGGAATAAGATTTTGATCAAGTGCTTTATTGTTCATCTAAATAATCCTTTATGCCAAACTCGTTGTTTAGTCACAGTATGATAAGGCGCTTCATGATGTATATAAGCCAAAGTTAAAGCATCTAAAATGCTCCATAAAACATCAAGTTTAAACTGTAGTATTTCTAACATTCGTTGCTGTTGCTCATAACTGGTGAAGGAATCCAGTGTAATCGTCAAACCATGCTCAACATCTCGTCGAGCTTGACTTAATCGAGAGCGAAAATATTGATACCCCTGATCATCAATCCAGGGATAATGTTTGGGCCATGAGTCTAATCGCGATTGGTGGATTTTAGGTGCAAATAATTCAGTTAATGAACTACTTGCAGCTTCACGCCATGACGCTCTGCGTGCAAAGTTGACATAAGCATCTACAGCAAAACGTACCCCTGGGAGGACGAGCTCTTCAGAAATTACCTGTTCACGTCGAAGACCTACAGCTTCTGCCAAACATAACCAAGCCTCTCGCCCCCCACCACCGGGATACGTACCATCTTGATCAATCATTCGTTGAATCCACTCCTGACGTACCCGTTGATCTGGACAATTTGCCATGATCGCAGCATCTTTAAGTGGAATATTAATTTGATAATAGAAACGATTTGCAACCCACGCCTGAATTTGCTGTTGGCTGGCCTTTCCTTCCGACATCATGACATGAAACGGATGATAAATATGGTAATACTGTCCTTTGTCTATAATCGCTTGTTTAAATTCTTCTAGTGTCAACGCTTTCGGTATTTGATTCATAGGGCATCTTATTAAAGTTCAATGTGCATTCCGTCGTAAGCAACCTCTACCCCATTTGCTTGAAGTTCAGCAAATTGGATGGAGTTCTCATTTAAAATTGGATTGGTATTATTAATATGAATCAGTATTTTTTTTACGTCTGAGAGCTGATTCAAATAAGACAATGATCCACCTTCACCACTAATGTATAGATGTCCCATTTCTCTTCCAGTTTTTACGCCTACACCACATTTTTGCATCTCATCATCTGTCCATAGTGTCCCATCAATCATCACACAATCTGAGTTCCTCATCGTCGCCATAATCATGTCATCAACTTTTCCAAGACCAGGCGCATAAAACAACTGCTTTTGTGTTTTTTGGTCTTTAATAATTAAAGCAATATTGTCACCCTCATGCGGATCATGGCGATGAGGTGAATATGGCGGAGCCGCACTTTGAATCAGCAAAGGAATGAATTCCAAATGCTTAAAACCATCTATTCGAAAAGCATGATTTGGGTCAATCTGGCGATATTGCAGTCCACCATTCCAGTGCTTCAATATATTAAATACAGGAAAACCTGTACTGAGGTCTTGATAGACCATTTCAGTACACCATACAGAGATTGGACATCCTTCGCGTAAACTAAGAAGCCCTGAGGTATGGTCAAGTTGACTGTCCATCAGAATGACATTCGTAATGCCAGTATCACGTAATTTACGCGCTGGTTGAGCTGCCCTAAAATCAAATAACTGTTGGCGAATATCTGGCGAAGCGTTTAACAAAATCCAGTCCGTGCCATTTTCAGAAATGGCAATCGAGGACTGTGTTCGAGCTGTAGCTTGGATCGTGCCTTTACGGATACCATCACAATTAACACAATTGCAATTCCATTGTGGAAATCCACCACCTGCGGCTGAACCCAATACATAAATATACATAGCAGTAAGATCTGATGATGATAAAGATCTAAGCCCCAGATCAAGGCTAGGGCTTATTTGGGTTTGAAAGTAAAAATAATTAACGGGCTTCGAAGTACATGGTAACTTCAAAACCAATTCGTAAGTCAGTAAAAGCTGGTTTTATCCATTGCATAAAATTTTTCTCCAAATTCAATTCTTATTTAAAAAATTAACACCTAATCAGTACCACAACAGTGTTCAAATTTTATTCTAAATAAAAATACTATCCTTGTAGACCCTGTTTAGTTAATATTTTGTTCGATAGTCGTTATCGTTAAAAATGAGTAAAAATTATTCGCCATGTCCGACGAGGTAGATCAAAATCCAAAATTAAGACAATTTTTGTTCCATATTTTAATTCAGTGTAACTTTCTTACTCTGATTAAACAGTTTTTTTATAATTTAAACACAATAGACATATATATTTCACAATAAACGCCTATTTTTTAACACACGCTTAGCTATATGATCATTGCGTGCTGAATGTCACACTTTTCCATATAAAAAATTAAAAAATAGTTTCATTGAAACTAAATTGGAGTATCAAAATGTATATAGGTTTAAAAGTTTTTACTGCTATTTTAGCCATTTTATGTGTATTTTTTACTACGATAGGCATTTATGCACTTGATGCATCACTGATTATTATTGGTATTCTCTTTGCAGCTTCAATTCTCTTGATTGTTTTAGAGGCGCAAAATCGATCAACCAATCCGTTTATAAAACGCTAACACTACCATCGAATAAATAATTGAGAATGAACGATCATTAGCTCACTCATTGCATTATCCAACACTGACTGAGCTGTATTTTATTAGATGGCAAGTTTCGAAAAAATTACCCTGCTTTACTTGCCACGAATGGATTATGCTGTTTCTCAAACCCAATCGTACTCATAGGACCATGCCCTGAAATAAATTGGGTTTCATCAGGTAAGCTAAAACATTCACGCTGAATAGAATCGAGTAATTGTTGATGATTGCCTTTTGGAAAGTCTGTGCGCCCAATTGAACCTTTAAACAATACATCACCCGTCCACAGCACAGCATATTTAGCATTGTAAAAGATGACATGACCAGGAGTATGTCCAGGCGCAAAACGAACTTCAAATTCCTCTTGCCCTAATTTCAAATTTTCACCACCTTCAAGCCATTGATCAACTTTAACTGGCTCGGGAATAGGAAAGCCATAACGAGCAGACACTTCTTGAATCATATCTAACCAAAATTGGTCTTCTTTATGTGGACCAATCACAGGTACATTCCATGCTTTAACCAATGCACCCACAGCACCTGCATGATCCAAATGCCCATGCGTTAACCATAACGCTTTTACCGTTAAGCCAAGCGCTTCAACTTCTTGTTTTAATTTTTCAGGCTCACCACCTGCATCAATCAGTACCGCTTCTTTAGTTTCCGAGTCCCAAACAATCGAACAGTTTTGAGCAAACGCCGTTACGGGTACAATTTTGACTTGTAACATAATAATTTTCCTAAAAGAATAGCGTCTGTTGACATTGCAAAAAACGCTAAGCCTGTAACTGTGACTTGAGTGCCTCTAATTGAGTCTGTAACAGCAGTCCCAATAGATCAATGTGGTCGTCTCGATCATTCAATGCAGGGATATAAGCATAATCTTTACCCCCTGCTTTCAAAAATAATTCAGCATTCTGAATTGCCAACTCTTCTAAAGTTTCTAAACAATCTGCTGAAAATGCAGGACTCAGTATTTGCACAGATGCTACACCTTGTTCTGCCCATGCTTGCAATAATTGATCCGTATAAGGCTTGACCCATTCCTGTTTCCCAAAACGTGACTGGAAACTTATCGCCCATTGGTCATCACTTAACTGTAGTGCCTGAGCAACCTTTTGCGCAGTCACACGACAACGATCTGCGTACGGATCACCCTTATCTGCATAAGGTTGCGGAATACCATGAAAAGACATTAATAACTTTTCCGCTTGACCATGCTGTTGTTGATAATCACGGACACTATTGGCTAAAGCCTGTATATATAACGGGTGTTGATAATAATCACGAATGAAGCTTAGACCTGGAATATTTCGTTGTTTCAGCAGCCATTTTGCCACTGCATCATATAAGGGTGCGGTAGATGTTGCCGAGTACTGAGGAAATAGCGGAAAAAGAATAATGTGATCATAAAGCTGTGATTCAGCTTCATCTAACACACGATCAATACCTGGTCGACCATAGGTCATTGCAGGAACAATGGTTAAATCAAAATCAGTATTGAATACGCTCAATTTATTTTGAAGTTGTTGAACCTGTTTAAATAAAATTTCTCGCATTGGAGAGTCATTCGACCATACCTGCGCATAGGCTTCCGCTACACGCTTAGGTCGGAACGGCAGAACAAAAGCATTTAAAATAATTGCCCACAAAATTTTGGGAATTTCAATAACCCGCTGATCCGATAAAAACTGCTTTAAAAAAGCCCGAACCGCTGGAGCTGTTGGTGCGTCTGGTGTGCCAAGATTGGCAATAATAATCAGGACTTTAGGTTTGGATAAAGACATTTTTACTCTGTTTGCACAATATCATGATCTCTAAATATCAGCTTAACAGAGTCAATCTATAAACAGAATTTTTATCTGTATATTCACACTGTATACCCTTAAAAAATAGAGGAACGATGACTGATACGTTGTGAATTTTCCAGCAATTTGACACATTTATCGGTCATTTGCCATAACATACGCTGACGATCATCACGCCCAACAGGGACAATCCATTCATTTTGACGAACTTGTTGTTTAATCGTATGTAAAGAACGTATATTGATCTGTGCTCTAGATACAGCATGCGCACGAGGCATGACTACTTGTGCATCTGTCAGACCTGTATTATTTAAATAGTCATTCAGCACTTTAGAGAAAAAATCCTCAGGTGTTGGTTTCCTGAATTCAACAGACAATATTTTTAATAACTCTGCCCAAGTCATTTCACGTGCTGGAGAAAGCTCCCTAAAATTACCATCTTGATAAGCATGCATACGGTAATCGAAGTTAAATACTTCATGCAGTGAAACTTTTGGTAAGGTTAAAAATGGATCTGCTTCTTTACGCCCTTGTTCAACTGAGACCTGTGCTAATTTTGCTTTTAAACGATCAATTTCGTCTTGCAAGACCTGAATATTTTGTGGTCTTACCCAACCAACAACAGGATAACGCTCAAGCATTTGTGGCATGTAAGAGCGTACAACGAGCTCTAAATCTCGCAAGGTGCGATAGGTTACAACCTGCTCAACTTCTTTTTGTAGCTGATGACGAAATTCATTGAATTTGCCTTTTAATATCGCGCTTTCTTCTTTTAAATGTAGCTCACGAGAATCTGGATTTTCATGCATAAACACAATAATTGGCTTTTGTTTGGTCACTGCATAAATATATTCAAGATGTAAATAACTCACCCCTGAAACAGACTGCTCACCATATTGGCTCCCCAACAGCAATAACACATAATCACAATCATCAATCTGACGACGTGCAAAAGCGGTACTTAACGGTGTACGCTGTTCTAATCCCCAAGAAAAGAACCCCATCCCAATCAATGTTTGAGACACAACCATACGTTCTGGCTGCATTTCTTTGCCAGATGTTGTAATAAAAACTTGATAACGTTTATCGAGCATAGGTTAACCCATTCTTGTCATACTCAACTTAAATCCATCCTTGAGCTTTAAGTAGAATATGCCCTACACTTATTAAAAATATTAAATCTTTCCAATATTGAAAGAATTAGCCGAGTTTTTCAACAATATTTTCGATAGACCATGTAATTTCAGGTTGTATGAGATGCTTGAGGACGCTTTCTAATTCTTTTGCATTTTGCCCGCTCACAAAACATCGCAACCGCACGCCACTCTCTTGCGAATCAGTCGATATTAACTCATTTTTCAATAATATACGCGCCGTTTGTCGTGCAACCGCCAGACCTGAATCGATTAAGCTCAATTTAGCACCATAAAGCTCTTGAATACTTTGCTTTAAATACGGGTAATGTGTACATCCCAGAACCAAGTAATCTGCACCTTTTTCAACAGCAGGATCCAAAACCTTCTGCAAACTTTGTTTACACTCCAGCGTGTTATAACGTCCAGATTCGACCAGCGGAACTAGGTCTAAATTAGTAATGGTGAGTACCTCGACTTGGGCAGGCTCAGCAAAGCGTTGGATAACATCTTTGATCAGTTGCCCACGAAAAGTTGCAGGTGTTGCCAACACTGAAACCACTTTAGACTGGCTTTGTAAAACCGCAGGTTTTAATGCAGGAACCAAACCGACAATAGGAAAGTTTTCACCATAATGCTCACGCAAATAATCCAGACTAAAAGCAGATGCAGTATTACAAGCGACAACAGCAATCTTACAGCCTTGGCGATACAGCCACTCAATCGCTTGTGCTGTTAACTCTCGAATATTCTGATCTGTTCGTGGACCGTATGGAACATGTGCGGTATCTGCATAATAAACAATACGTTCATTTGGCAAATAATTGGCAATCTCTTGTGCAATTGAAAGCCCGCCAATTCCTGAATCAAAAATCCCAATAGGTGCATTTGCCAAAGCTTTTGGCATGGGATTTTCTAAAGGATACAGGGGAAGAATAGCGCTCATTTGATCCACTATGGATAGGTATTGAAAATAATTAACTAGCTTAAACCTCAAGTGCCTAATTGCAAGTGCAAATCACCACTTTGTAAAGACAAAATGGTATCTCCTTGCTCATTTTCAAGTAAGCTTCCGTATTCAATTAAATGAAAAAAAGCATTGCGTTGAATTAACGCATTTATCCCAAAACGGATATGCACGTATGGTCTTAACTCACCTTGATATTCGCGCATAAAAATAGCATGTTCTTTATCCACCAAACAGATGTCTTGATTGGTGGTAGTGACCTGTAAATAAGTCTGTCCGTCGATCTCGACTTGATCAACCTGATTAACCAATAAAGGCTCATCTTCAACCTCGATTTCAATCTGCTCAACAGGCGTTTTTAAGTAGAATTTCCCTTGTTCCTTCCAAAGCACTTTTGTAAACAGGTCCAACAGCGCTTGACGCTTAATCAATTGACCTTCGTGCCACCATTCTCCATTGGCTTTTACCTTCAAATCCATTTTGCCACAATGCTTTGGTTGCCACTGCTCTAAAGGAGGTATTGACCTTTTGTGACCCGCCTGTACACCTTTTAAGTATTGTGCAATAGACATTAAGTTTTTATTATCAGAATCAGGCTGATTTTGAGCCGCTGATGTTGAATTATTTTGATTTACCATGGTTTATGCCTTGCTGACTAAAAAATAATACGACTCAGCCAATTGGCTAGATTAAGGTTTATAACTATACTAGCGCAAAATATATTATTGGTACGAGCGTTAATTCGTATCTCGGAATTTTTAGAACACTCATGGCAGCACCGATTTATTAATTCCCAATAAATGCTCACGGTTGCCACCCTTAGAAATATGAGGAGTCCTACATGGAACACATCGAACGCGAATCGATGGAGTTTGACGTAGTGATCGTAGGCGCAGGTCCTGCGGGTCTTTCTGCTGCGATTAAAATTCGTCAATTGGCTATTGAAAACAACCTTTCAGACCTTTCTGTCTGTGTGGTTGAAAAAGGCTCTGAAGTTGGTGCGCATATCCTTTCTGGTGCTGTACTTGAACCTCGTGCAATCAATGAACTTTTCCCTGACTGGAAAGAACAAGGCGCACCTTTAAATGTGCCTGTGACTGAGGACAAGACTTACTTCCTCATGTCTGCTGAAAAGTCTCAAGAAGCACCGCATTGGATGGTTCCTAAAACCATGCACAACGATGGCAACTATGTCATTTCATTGGGTAATGTTGTTCGTTGGTTAGGTCAAAAGGCTGAGGAATTAGAAGTTTCTATTTTCCCGGGCTTTGCTGCTTCAGAAATTCTTTATCATGAAGATGGTTCTGTAAAAGGGATTCAAACTGGTGATATGGGCGTTGGTAAAGATGGTGAACCGACGCATAACTTCACGCCTGGTTATGAACTTCACGCCAAATATACGATTTTTGCAGAAGGTTGCCGTGGACATCTCGGTAAACGTTTAATTGCAAAATACAACTTAGATCAAGATGCCGATCCGCAACACTACGGTATCGGGATTAAAGAGCTTTGGGAAATCGACCCTGCAAAACATAAACCAGGTTTGGTGATGCATGGTTCAGGTTGGCCACTTGCTGAAACTGGTTCTTCAGGT
>NZ_AMFQ01000057.1:0-597 GCF_000335555.1 Acinetobacter sp. WC-743
CAAAATAAATGAATCATCCAAATCACTTGTATGAATAATCAGGCGGTTTGGCTATATCATCTTTCATCAAGGATTTTTATCGAACTCAGGTTATATTAGCGCAAGTCAAATTTAAATTTGGATAATAACAAGTCAATATATACAGCTTCTACGATCCATTGACCTGATTTGTGAATTTTAAGAGGGTTTTTTCATCTTTACTCTAATTTTTCCGTTTAAAAAGGGGAGGCTAATCACACTAAACTGTGTTAATTCTTTGATCTTTCTTCAATTCGACAAAATAAGCTCTAACTTAATCAACTATTTCAAAATCAGCTTGATAATTTTAAGAAAAATAACTTGACCTTCAATAGGATAGTGATATTTTAAGAAATATTAGAGTTCTTAAAAAGTGAACCTTTTTGCCATTATACGTCGTAAAACATTGGGGTTTCTTATAACAATAATAGGTTGACTACTGGAAGAAAAAATTTATGAGTTATATGAGTTATGATAGTAGTCTCGTAATAGGTTCTGTGATCCTAGACACTATCGTGGACAGTACTTCCCTCTAAATTCTTAAAATATTTCTGCTCAAAAGCTTCAGGGCTTAACCAA
>NZ_AMFQ01000058.1:0-260 GCF_000335555.1 Acinetobacter sp. WC-743
CGGTCTTCACTGTCTTGTGAATCACGACATCTTTGCCTGCTGCATCTTTACCCGTGATGGTAATCACCACATCGCTATTCGGTGCAACATCCTTGGTGGTTCCAGTGATTTTACCTGCTGTATTAATCTCAACCGTAATCTCACCTGTAACCAAGTCTAAGCCAGTATCGTCAGGCGTATTTGGATCGTTGTCGTTATCGCCTTGACCTGCTAGATGATCGCTTGCTGGTCCAACACCTTGACCGTTGCGATCTGTAGTA
>NZ_AMFQ01000059.1:0-217 GCF_000335555.1 Acinetobacter sp. WC-743
ATAATCAATGGACGAACATCGTAGTCTTTGGTCAGCCCAGTTTTATCTAAACTCAGACTAGCAGCAAACAGCGGACTTCTTTGCTGCCATTCTTTATGAAGTATTTCAATGACTTGAATCACTGACTTATTCATAAACACTCTGCTATTACGGCGTTTATGCCACAGTGACGTCGCATCCTCAAGTTTGAGCTTATAGACCGTCAGTGCACCATCAC
>NZ_AMFQ01000060.1:0-89894 GCF_000335555.1 Acinetobacter sp. WC-743
CTGATGTGTGCTGAGAAAACAGGAGGTTTTAACTTGGTAAACTATAGACACTCATCAGGAGTTTACCATGAGCAAGAAACAGAAGACTTACACCGCAGAATTTAAAGTTGAAGCAATAAAATTGATTGAAGCCAATCAAGGCAATGTATCGGAAACAGCCAGACAACTTGGCATTTCAATGCAAACTCTTTCAAATTGGAATAATAAAGCAAAGACTGGCACCTTAGCAGGCACTAAACAATATTCACCTGATCTAAATGCCTTACTCGAAGAAAATAAAAAGCTCAAACAACAGCTCAAAACAGCTGAAATGGAACGTGAATTTCTAAAAAAGGCAGCAGCGTACTTTGCGAAAGAAAGTCAGTAAGGTACGCCTATATGAAACAGCAAAGATATTTATTCCCGATTAGCTTTATGGCTAGATTACTTCACGTTTCAGTGTCACGATTTTATGATTGGCTAAAACGAGGCATGAATAAAAGATTGGTTCAGCGAAATCAACAGACAATTTTGGTCAAAATAGCTCATGAGGAAACTAAACAAAGCTATGGCTATATTCGATTAACTAAGCATTTACAAGCGCAAGGTATCAAAATCAGTACGTATGCTGTACGTCAAATAAAAAAGCTCAACCAGCTGTATTGTAAGCGTCATAAGCGTTTCAAAAGAACTACGAAGAGTGATCATAATCGAGCGATCTACGCAAATTTACTAGAGCAACAGTTTTCAATGACTAAGCCCAATCTTGCATGGTCAAGCGATATTACATACATTTGGACTGCTGAAGGTTGGTTATACTTGGCAGCAGTAAAAGACCTGTACACGAAACAAGTGGTTGGCTATAGCTTAAATGAGCGTATGACCGCACAACTTGTTTGCAATGCACTGACTATGGCGATTCGTAATCAAAAACCAACGAAAGGCTTAATTATTCATTCGGACAGAGGCAGCCAATATTGCAGCCATGAATATCGAAAGATACTGGAAAAATGTGATTTTCAAGGTTCAATGAGCAAACGTGGGGACTGTTACGATAATGCACCGATTGAAAGTTTCTGGGGCATACTCAAGAATGAATTAGTGCATCATTGCAACTATAAAACCAGAGATGAAGCTAAAGCAGATATTACAGAATACATTGTGTTATTTTATAATCAGCGAAGAATTCAAAAGAGTTTGGATTTTAAAACGCCAAATCAAATAGCAGAGAACTTTTATCGGTTAGCTGCCTAGCATATCCCAAGTGAAAGTCTCCTGCTAATTCAGCACATATCATATAGGTCAACCCCTTATAAAAGAAGATGGAACCTTATTTGGTACTCTTTGTGCTATTGACCCCAACCCTCAATCCGAATCACTACTACAGGAAGAGGAATTAATTAATCTTTTTGGTAAAATTTTAAGCTATATTTTGCAAGTTGAATTAAGGGAAAATGAACAAAAACGTCAAAAAGAGTTTTTTGAAGCCGTAGCCTTAAGTGATTCTTTAACAGGGTTATTTAATCGCAGAGGATGGGATCAACTTCTCGCACAAGAAGAAGCTCGATGTAAAAGTTACGGTCATCCTGCTGCTATTTTTATGATTGATCTAAATAATTTAAAAATTGTAAATGATCAATTTGGACATTTTATCGGAGACGAATTAATAAAAAAGACAGCAAATCTATTAAAAATTTGCGTCCGTAATAATGATATTGTGGCTCGGATAGGTGGTGATGAATTTGCAATCCTCAGCATTGAAAATACAAAAGAGGGAGCAGAACTTTTATTTGATAGAATTCAAGAAATTTTTGCAAATGCTAACATCAGCATTGCTGTTGGCTTCGCAATTCGAAATCCTTCTTATAGTTTATTAGAAGCGGTTCAGGAAGCTGATGAAAAAATGTATGAAAATAAACGCATGATCAAAAATTAAGATTCAATCAATTTAGTAAACTTCACATCACAATTAGCGTGAGATTCCTTTTCCTTAAAAAACCTATGAAGAACCTATATTATGGAAACCGTATCATTTATATGTTTGTTAACTCTTTCTATATTTGGTTGCGATAATTCAGAACAAATATCACCTGAACGCCAACACCTTATTGAAAAATTTCAAGAAGTTGATTTAAAAATGACTATGTATCTTGCAACGCTAGCAGGTCCCTCTACCCCATTGGAAGAACGCAAAAAAGTTATTTGCGAGGATTTCCCTGTTACCTACGAACAAGAATACCTTCCTATTTCTTTAAAGCTGGCTGATCCAAAAGATCTCAATACAAGTAAAGATCTTCAAAAAACAATAGATTCATATAAAGCTAGATACAATATTGATTGCTAATACAATATTTTAAAAAAGAAACCCCTCCTATGTGGGTTTTCTTTTACCTTAAATAAAATCCAAGACAAAGCAAAAATACACCTGGTAACATGCATAGAAGACCAACAGCTTTGGCATCATGGACACTATTTACATACTTATGAAAATAATGTGGACCAAATACAATTCCCACAAATGATAGTAAAAAACCAAAAATTATTAAGAATGGTGACATAAGCATGATCCATATAGATTGATTTTATTGTACATCACCTCAAGAGTTGTTTGATTTCGTTTACCTGTAACACCGAAATCTTATTATTACCACCAAGGTTACTGAAGGATAACCTGTAATGACTAAGTTTGACCTATCTCGCCCTGCTATATGTAGGGTTTTCTTTTGTCTATTAAAGTATAAAAATTCTAAAAATATCGGAATAAAAATAAAAATATCGGATTACCTATTGACTAATAATATCGGAAATGCGATATTAATTTCATCAGCTAACAAAAAAGCACATCCGACCTCGAAATCAAATGTGCTTTTACTCAATGAGTGAGATAAGTATGAACACAAAACCAAATTCAATCAATCCCATTGTTACACATCGTGTACAGCCTTTTAGCTTCTTTAAAATCGCCACTGTTAGTGGACTATTGACCGCTGGGGCAATCGGTCTTGCTTATGACCAAAAAACGACTGAATACAAGCCACCTATCACTGCTCCTAATGTAACACCATCAACCTATAGCGTTAGTGCTCTAAAGCTCACTTCTGAAACTTCAGGGAAAGCGGTTATCAAACTTGATAGTTTTCTGGTTTTAGTCGGCTTTGATTTTGAATCTCATCCAGATAACTACGGCGTACCTGGTTCTGAATTTACAGCAGTAGATATTACTAATTTGGCGGTTGAACAAATTACAGATATGAACGGTAACGATTGGAATGATTTCACCGATTACAACGATCACAGAAATATCAATCAGATGATTGTTGGTTATATCGAACGTAATCGATTAGTGGAGGCAGACTAATGACCTCTATTCCTCAAAAGAAAACTGAATTTATCAGCAATGAAAATGGCGAATTCCGCATGCGTATCTATTCATACGAATACATCCAAAAAGATGGCGAAATTTATCGAGTAAGTAAATCTGGCTATTTATTTCTTATCGAATTTGCTGAGCACTTAGAAAAGCCTTGGATTCGCCTCAGTTTTGAGCGTGAACGTAAATTTCAAAAGCGTAAAGCATTGGCTATTGGTCTTCAAAATTCAAATATTCCCTCTTATGAACGTCGTGCGTTTAAAAAACGTATGGGCTGGGTTGGAGCATAATCATGACAAATTCGAATAATACAAATATGGATCTTTGGAATTCTTTATGCATAACAGATCCAAAGAAAGTTAAGCCGATTACAGGTAAATCTTATAAAGGCTCATCACCTCAACCCTATTGGTTAGTTCAACGTGCTACAGAAACTTTTGGTCCTTGTGGTCAAGGTTGGGGAATTGAAATAGTTCAACAAGGTTTTCAGCAATGTAATACCGAAACAATGATGCATTATGCGACAGTCCGTGTTTGGTATATGCAAGACGGAAAAAAGTGTTCAGTGGAACACATGGGCGGAACAATGGCTATGTATAAAACCAGTACAGGCAAAATGATATACGACGAGGATGCTCCTAAAAAATCAGTCACAGATGCAATGGTTAAGGCACTTAGTTTTATTGGTTTTGCTGGCGATATTTTCTCAGGCATTTGGGATGACTGGAAATATCAGGAAATGGCTGCAGCTCATTACAATGAACAAAAACAACAGCCCTCTCAAAATCAAAATAATCAACAAAACTCTAGGCAGGCTCAACAACCTAATCGCAATCAAAACAACCAGACTAATGGTCAGCAACAAAAGCCATTGGCTCAACGTTTTAACGATGCACTTTTAGCTATAAAAGACGCCAAAAATCCTAAAACCCTTGATAAAGCAATTAACACGTTCAAAGGTACTCAATATGAGATTGGTATTTCGAATGCATGTCGTGCTCGAGCAGATCAGATGGGATGGGTTGAAGCCCCTCCTCCAAAACAAATACAACAACAGAATCAAATACATCATTGATCAAAATTATTAAATGAAGTTGTTGAACAAATATCTGCACAAAATACTAATTTTCTAAAGATTTTGTGCATTTATTTGTTTATCGATTAAGGAACAAAATTATGATTAAAACTTTAGAAATTATTTGGTTAGAACATTGTAATAAGTGTGGTTGTGGTATTGCGAATGTCCATACCAAACAAGGAAATGAAAATTTCCTTTATGAAGGCGACAAAATTAATTGTTCAAATTGCTTACATACTGATCATATTGATGTCACACATGATTATTTAGAAGATCGTGTTGCTTTTGCAGTTTGGGATGAGCTGAATACAATGGAGGAAGATTGATGGGTGTCCTTAAATATATTATTACTGTCGAGAGCGATAGTCCTCCACAGGTAATGCTCGGTCAAAATATTGGTGGTGGAATTGTTAAAGAATTGAAGGAAGTGGATGTTGAATTAGTTTCTGCTGCACAACTAGCCGAAAAATATAGTCTATCCACCACGACAATTAGAGATCGTCTTGCTTCAATAGATCAAGGTACACCTGGCAAAGCGTTATACAACCCTCGCTTAGCCCATGATTTACTCAGCACTAAAAATAAAAAAAGAGGCAGACCGAGAGCTAATTAGCTCTCACTGTCATTAAACATCTCAACTAAATCCTGCGCATCCGGATTGTAATAAGTGTTAATTAATATCCCAATTGTCTTATGTCCCGTAATTTTTGCTAAAACCTCAACTGGTAATTTGCGAACCTTAACCATCCTAGTAATAGCTTCATGTCGAGTATCATGAAAGTTGATTTCAGGAAGTTTTGCTTTTTTCTTAACCCTCATCCACATTGCACAAAATATATTCTTATCAATTGGCAATAATTTGTCATTTTCTGCAGGTATCAATGAGAGCAAGCGTTTGGCTTCTTTTGAAAGTGGTACGTTACGAGACTCACCGTTTTTAGTCATTGGCAAATGAATAAAACCATCACGTAAGTCTGCTCTACGCATAGATAATATCTCACCCTGCCTCATTGCTGTTTCAAGAGCAAACAAAAAAGCCCACGCGACATATTGTCTAGAACTGACAGGTGTTGTTGTACTGTCCCACTGCAACACTTTCAATAGAGTTTCTTGTTGTTCTGGAGAAATTCTTTGATCTCGTGATTTTTCTTTATTTGGCATTGTTACTGAGTGCCAAACGTTAGACTCAATTAAAAACAACTCTTTCATTGCATAGGTAAACACTGCAGAATAAATTGCATGTTCATTTCTTAATGTAGCTACTTTAACTTCTTTTTTTCTATTATTGCGCCATTCTGCAATATCTGCAGGCTTAAAATCATAAATTGACTTCTCAGCCAGGTTCGGGGCGATACGGTCTAAGTTTTTTATTTTAAAGTTGATGGTACGAGCCGATCGCATGTGTCGACCATGTTCTTCATAATATTTATTACATAATTGTCGAAATGGATAAGCAGGTTTTATACCTTGTTCAAGATCAGCTTTACCAGTTTTAAGTTCAAGTAGCTTGAGTGATGCCCATTGTTCACATTCTTTTGAAGTATCTCTTGTCGCTGAATATCTCTTATTATCAAAAGTTACAGTAATACGCCAACTTGATCCACGTTGTATTGGTTTTGGAAGCTTCATTCTTGGTGCAGATTTGGTGTAGATTTAGATTTATTTTAGCTAATTTATGGAAAAAAGGAAGAAAATATAGGGAATTTCGTGCAGATTAAATAAGATCTATAGTGACTTTGGAATCCGAGAAAATTAAGTAAGTATTTGTTTATTAATATATTTTATTTATTTATTTTTTTTAAAATTGAGAATATCATAAAAATGTCACCTAAAATCATTGTATACTACCTATCATTATCAAGTTTGAATGTTGCAAACTGTCCATTCTCCAAGTGAATCGCCATCAAATGAGTACTTTATTACTAATCACTGCTGCTCCAAGTTCAATTCATGCATGGCATGCATTGGGGTTAGCTCAGGCTTTAAAAGCAAAAGATCAAGAATTTCGTGTGTTCTTCTATCAAGATGGTGTACAAGTTGCCAACAACTTGCAATGGATTCCTGATGATCAACGTAATTTATCTGTAGAGTGGCAAAAACTCGCAATTCGACTTCCTGTCTGTGTGAGTGCCGCTTTAGCGCGTGGAATAACAGATCAAGAAAATGCTAAACGCCATCAAATTCAAACACATAATCTTGCAAAAGGTTTTAATCTCGTTGGACTTGGAGAACTTGCAGATGCAGTCCAATCTACAGATCGTCTCATTCAATTCTAAGTTGATCTTCCCATTAGAGTGTTGCATTTAAAAGGTGATTTGTGTGAATACTGTACTCGTGGTTATAACCCAAGCAAACTTAACCAATCTACAAGTTTATGAAAGCTTGTCTGCCACTATGGTTTTAGCTACTTTTGGTTGTAAAGTCAAAGTGTTACTCAAGGGTGCTGGACTAAGTTTGTTAAAATCCGAACTGGCGTTTGATGGTTTAAAACAAGCATTTAAACTCGCGTCAAACATGGTGGATAGCTTTGAATTTTATGATTTAACACCAGTTTTAGTAGAGAATATGAATAAAAGCTCTGCTTTTGTTACTCAATCACAACAAGAGATTGAGTTCATCGATTTGAATAGTGAATTTATTCAATCTTTTGACCGTGTTTTATATTGGTAAGATGGGCAAGGTAGATTTAAATGTCAGATAAAACACTTTACTTAATTCAATCATGCTTTTCACATACAGATCAAGTTTTAACCCAACTGGATCAAATATACTCAGTAGATGATCATATTCTTTTAATGGGAGATGCAGTGCTATATGCATCTGATCGCCGTTTAGAAAAGAAAAAAAATCTGTATATCTTGGAAAATGATACAGAAATACTTGCCGAAAAAGTTCCTGAGCATTTTAAATTGATCAATTATGCGCAATTCGCAGAACTGATTTTAGACTTCACACGTTGTATCAGTTTAAAATAAATCGCTATTTTACCCTTTGTTATCTCCCAAGTAATTTAATTGCTTTTTCAATCGAGTTACATCATTTAGGTTGTTTTATGAGTTTAGAATTAGACCAAGACGGTCACTTAGTTGATTATACGGTTTGGAATGAACAGGTTGCTCAAGAGCTGGCACAGAGTTTAGAACTCGAGCTTACACCTTGGCATTTCGAAGTTTTATATGCAGTTCGTCAATTCTATACTCAATTTGGACACTCTCCTGCGACTCGCCCATTGATTAAATTTTTAATGAAAAGCGTAAGCCCTGAGATTGATAATGCAGTGTTGCAACAAAAATTTAATACTGGACTGGTTGCTCGACATTTGAGTCGTTTGGCAGGTATTCCTAAACCCGCAAATTGTTTATGACCTATTTATATAAATTGATTCGTTCACATATCTATTAACGTGAACGAATCCCTGTAGATTATGGCTTAGATAAATAGATTATTTCACTCTTTTTCTAAGTAAATCCCATTGGTATTTGAAAAAATAGCTCAACGAAAAAGTGGGATTGGGTACATATTTCTAAGTTATGAATTTTTTAAATTTAAATAATTATCAAATGCTTAACACTTATGCCTTTCAATTAAAACATTTGTTTTGACTTCAAAAAAGTCAAATTTTCCATCCTTTCTGATGCCAACTAAATCAATACCATGATTTTGAGAATTTTGTATTGAAATAACATTACTGTATTTACCAGAATTCAAGAGTTGTGTTCTGACAAAACTTTCTCCCCACTTACCAAGTGATGTTGGTGACAAGCCTAATGGATCCACCCACTCAACAGGATTCGGCGCATATTGAAATTGATTTTCACCACGCAATAAACCAATTCTCTCATGGCTCAAGTTTCTTATAATTAAAGTATAGGTATTTAATTTTTTATTAAACAACCATTTTATCTAGGATTAAAAATATTAAATAATAAAAAAAATTGAGCTTAAATAATAATTCAAGCTCGACATTAAAAATCAATGCAAATAAAAATCAATATTTAGATAAAATTTATTCATTGCTAGTTACACAATTTGACATTTCAATACTATATTCTAATCCTTGAATATTTTTAAGAAAACTGATGTCCTTATCTACTAATTTCCCTCCTGACTCAATCGTAAGCTCTTTTAGCTTTGTAAGCTTACTTAATGGTTTCAAAGAATCAAAATTTCCCATATATGCTAACCAAACAGATTTTAAAGAGGAAATATTTGATATTCCCTCAATACAATTTTCTATTTTCTTACAATAAGTTAGCTCAATATCTTCTAAGTAAGAAAGATTTGAAAGCCAAGAAATATCTGTAATACTTGATATACTAACTAAATATAGAGCTTTTAGTTTTTTAAAATTTGATAGAGTTGACCATTTACATTCAGCACTTTTTTCAAGAGATAACGATTCCAACACATTGTTTAATGGGAAATTGAAATCTAAACTATTAAATCCTTCAATAAATAATGTCTTCAATTTCGGATGGTTAAATAAATTTTCAAACCGCTTGCTATATATTGTAAAAATTTCTTCAAGGTTACTAAATTCATGAAAATTAATTGGCTCTTTTCCACTAAATTTACAGTTTTTTATCTCAAATCTATTCGCATTTTTAAATTGATATAAATAACTACTTTTCTTTAGATCAATATTAGCTAAGTGCACTATTTTTGCTTTTTCAAAAATATGATAAAAATCCACATTATCTAGTATTGATATATTACATAAGTTAGCATCAACAATTAAATTATTTACATTTTTTTCTTCCATAAATTTAAAAACTTCTGATGCACTATCATTCTCTTCAATAATTAAAAAATTATCTAATCTTTCTTTATTAGTATTACCAATAAACATCAACCTTACCCTTATTTTTATCTACGATACATAGAACTAGTATCTAAAGTTGAAAGCGAACCTGTATTTGGTGGTCTAGCCACATTTGCTAAATTATCACGTCCTCCTTTTCTTGACATAATTAATGCTTCACTAATATTTAAATCTTTTTCTTGACATGTACCTATAGAAATATTTGGAATATCATTCATTTTTAGTTTATCTGATCGTAAATGTTGCATCAATCGTGTTCTTAAATCAACAGCTTGCCCAACATAATCACGAACAGTTCCTTTAGGTAGCCCTGAGGATTTCAATTTACGGTTATTAAGTTTTGATGGAAACACATAAATACCAGAAGCTTTTCCATTTATTCCTAATTTTTGCAGTTGCGCATCCAATGTTTTGATTATACTAGGATTTAATCTTGCCCAACCTAATAAATCCCCCCACTCAACAGGATTCGGCGCATATTGAAATTGATTTTCACCACCCAATAAACCAATCGGATCATGACTCACAAATCTTCCAGCATCAGGATCATAATACCTAAAACGGTTGTAATGCAAATCTGTTTCTATATCATAAATATAATTTTGAAAGGCTTAAGAAAAAAATTATTTATATATTTCTAAATTTTATATAAAAAAATCTTCATAAACACTAAATCCTCTTTTATTTTTTGGCCAATTATATTGCATCCTAACTAAATCTTTTTCATTTAGATTTTCAGAAAATTTTTTCTTTTTTGATTCTACTGGGCTAAAAATTTTAACATGAATATTTTCATTAAATTCCAAATCAATAATTTGAAAGCCGATAATATTATTTGGCACTGGAATTGATTGATCACATACTTTAACTATATCTATATAATCTAAACCACATAATTTTTGTGAACTTAAAAAGTTTAACATTTTAAAGAAAAAAGAATATTCCGTATTCAAATATTTTTCTTGATTATTTAAAGGCCAATCAAAAGGCAACAAGATCATAAAGACAAAATTGTTTATATTAGTAAATATATAATTTGTTTTTTTTCCAATAAAACCAATAAAAATCGATGTTTTAAAATCATTAAAATCGAAATAAAAATCTAAAACCTTACCAAAGTATTCAGACAAGACTAAATTTAGTTCCCCCCCCAAATAGTTATTATTTTTTTGAAAATAACCTCTAGTTGAAATAGCACCATGCTCAATTAATATTCTTTTATAAAACTCATAACTTATTTTGTTTTGTTCATCATACATAAAAGCTGTATCTAAAATTGTTCTATTATGTCTTGGTAAAAAAAAATTCAAATCAGCACCTTTTAAAACTAACTCTTTAAATACTTCTTTATTTCCATCAATCAATGAAACTTCCAAAGGGTTAAAAAGTGAAAGTGGATTACCATTAATATCTTCACCATACTTCAATAATAAATTCAACATTTTTAAATCATTTTTTTCACAGCATAAAGAAATTAATGATTTTCCAAATTTTTCTTTATATACATTAACTAAATTATAATTCTTAAGAAGATAATCTGCAATAAAATATGCATTACATTCAACTGCATAATAAATATAATCTAATAAATCATCATCAATATTAATTTGACTCTTAAATATTTCTAATTCATCTTTTTCAATATTTTCATAAACTGACATATATGTTATCTCATACCATTAAAAATTTTGCCTAAATCTGATAAAGCACCTTCTAAAGCATTTCCAATATCCTTCCCTTGCTTCATTGCTTTTCGTCTTGCTTTACTTAAATGATCATAAACCATTTTCGCGCTATCTTTAGTATGTACTCCGCAACCATTTTCAGCCCAAACAAAATTACGAGGATCTCTATTGATATCAAATTTTTTACCATTTGTTTTCAAATATTTTTGGACCATAAGTTGTGAAGCCAATATATATCTTCTGTTCGAATCAGACCAATTACAAGGAGCATTTTCTCTTACAATATGATGCCTATGGGGATCAGCCATATCTTTTGGCTTTGGTCCCATAGCATTTTTATCTTTTTTTGACAATTTACATTTTGCTAAACCATATGGATCCACCCACTCAACTGGATTTGGTGCATATTGAAATTGATTCTCACCACCCAATAAACCAATCGGATCATGACTCACAAATCTTCCAGCATCAGGATCATAATACCTAAAACGGTTGTAGTGCAAACCTGTTTCTATATCATAAGTCTGACCTTGAAAACGATGCGGTTGTAAAAGATAAGATTTTTCGATGGCATTCAATTCAATTGGCTGTGCTTCAACAGCTTGCCACTCAACTGCAACTGTATTACCCCATGCCTTATATACTGCTTCCCATGCAATGTCACCAGAGTGAGTTGTCAGTTCTCGTGGTGTGCCCAAATGATCATTTTGATACCAATAGATCTGATATGCTGAGTGTCGTCGCTGTTCATCATTTGCAACTTCAGGTATTGTTTGGAGACTACCTAGCCCTTCAAGTTCACCAATATTCTGTAAAGCAATGTGCTTCAGCTGATTGATCTTTTCCGTGTCCACATGAGGTAATAGATCATCATTGGCTGCCTCAGATAATTTATCATCAAGCCAGACTAGACGGGCAAGAGGTACAAAGCTATCTGCTTCATATACAGTCGTAAAAACATGCTGACCATTATAATCTTGTAAAATTCTATTCCCATCCCAAACATTCCAGACGGCTTGTTTTTGAATCAATGTTAATTGTTCTGTTTGTACTGTTTTTGAAGTAGGTTGGGTAATAGAGCGGCTCAGTACACTCGGCTGACTTGAATTCCTACCACCTAAACTGAGATTAATTGAAGAGCCAAGCCGATTCGAACTTTCAAGATTGGGTTGGATATCTTGATTTTCGATAGCTTTCGTTTTGAGCTTTACTTGATGCGTAATTAATGCCTTTTTATAGATTTGGCTTTGTTTAGCAATACGGCGACCAAATGGATCATAACAATATTGTGTTTGAATAATTTCTTGTCCACCACAATCATCAGGCTTTATCGATGTCGATGCTTTTAACTGGTTCTGCTCATCCCAATCTAAATCAATCTGTCGAGTGCTCAACTGATGTAAGACATGGTTATTGCTCAAATGTTGCTGAATATAACCAAATGCTTGTTGATCTTTCATCTGAATCCGTTTTTGAATTACCCGTCCTAGGTCATCATATTCAAAATCAACAGTTTGATGTGATTGCTCTAAATGTTTGACACGATTGTCTTTTATTTGATGATTAGATATTGAAGCATTATTTTCACCACTCGATGTAATTGGTAAAATATTACTTGCAGGATCAAATGCAAAACGTTCACGAATTTGTATAAAGTTTTCACTCTGACCTTGTGTTATCAATTCACTACTTGTTAAACGTGACAATACATCATATTGATAGATCTGTTTACGTTGCCAACCATGACTATTAGTCGTTCCAATTGCCAGAGCATTTTGTTGAGAAGCGGTTTGATAAAGATAACGCTTATCTAAAATCTCTTTCAACTGACCCGCTTTATCATAATCATACAAGCGCTCTAAACGTTTACGAGCTGGAGCATTCTCCCAAGCTACTTGCTGCTCAGTCAGTCGTCCCATTGGATCAAGTTTAAAGGTAGTATGGAGTTGTCCCTGTGTCCGTTCACTTTCCTGATGTAAGTTATCGCGTTTTAAACTGCTGATTTCATGTATACCTTCGCTGTCTTGCAATGCATAATGCCAAGCATGACCAGAACCATAGTACATGGTTTTCAATTTTCGACCATCGGGCAATATTGTTTGTATGCGATTACCCAGTTCATCATATAAATGTGTCAGATTATGTGAACGTTGTACATGTTCTTGGGAAATTTCATTATACCAGTGTGCAATTAACTGCTCTTTTGTAAGTTGCCCAATCTCGTCATAACTCAGTTTAACATGGCTATCCATATTTCGAGCTTGTAGCAATTGCCCAGCTAAATCATAGTCGTAACGTATACGCTTTTTCTCTGTCAAATCTTGATGATCGACAATATATTGTTCTAATAACTGTCCAAGCATATCCCGTTTGAAGACTGTGCCATATCGTACTTGCTTGTTTTCAGTGTACTGTCGATGTTTAACCAATTTCCCTGCTGGGCTATATTCATATTCAGTTCGTATATTGTCAAACGTGGTTTCAGCAATGACTTGATCATTGCTATCGTACTCCAAAGTCCACATTTGACCATTTTCATTGGTTAATCCAACA
This sequence comes from Acinetobacter sp. WC-743, assembly GCF_000335555.1. Classification (NCBI taxonomy): domain Bacteria; kingdom Pseudomonadati; phylum Pseudomonadota; class Gammaproteobacteria; order Moraxellales; family Moraxellaceae; genus Acinetobacter; species Acinetobacter sp. WC-743. The sequence goes on from NZ_AMFQ01000060.1 coordinate 13,488, forward strand.
AAACGGCGCAATTGATCATAATGATAGGTGACAACACCATGGGCAGGATCTATACGACGTATAGGTAAACTGTCATGGCTATATTGATAGCCAGTCGTTCGTCCTAAAGCATCTCGATACTCTACTAAACGTTCTAAAACATCATATTTAAAATGCTCAATACTTTGATCCGGATAAATAATTTCACACGGTTGCTCCTGACGAGCATAGTATTTGAATCTAGTTTCATAACCTAAAGCATTTTTGACAGCAATCAAACGCCCATAATGGTCATAATCATATTGGGTAATTTTATCGCTACAGTCTTTGTATTTTTGCAAATTTGCATATCTGTCCCATAACATATGCTTATGCCCCCCTTTGGCATCAACAACAGCATAAGCCATGCCTGTAGGCGTATATTTAATTTGAGTTTTTTGCCCCAAAGCATCAGTAACGACTAGAGGTTGTCCAGCAAAGTCATAAGCTGTTGTTTGATTATGCCCTAAAGGATCTGTCACTTGAGTTAAATGACCATTTGTCCAAGATAATGAAATTTCACGCCAAATAGGAAGTTTTGTGACTGGATGATAGTCAATTAGGCTTCTAATTTTTGTCAGTTCTGCACCACTATATTGGTATTCTGTAATACCGCCATCAGCATCGGTCTTTTTAAGAAGCTGACCTGAATTATTGTAAGTATAATATTCGGAATAACCTTTTGGATCCACATATTGGATTAAATCGAAAGTATCATTGTAGTAAAATTTTTCTACTTTTTCGATTACTGTATTGGGTGCTGAAATAACATTGGTAAATCCTGCCTGATAATCAAATATAAACTCTTCACCCGTATTGATCCAATGTCGAGTAACCTTCCCTAGAGGCGAATATTCATTATATTCATAAAAACTACTCACACCACCAATCTCGTGATGTGCAGTAAGAATATGATTTTTCCATTCGTATTTGCGGCTTAGACGCAATTTGTATTGTGAAGGTTCATTAGCTTCAACAGGACTATCATCAATGTAAACATTGATTAAGTCAGCATCTTTGGAATATTCATAACGCACCAAAACTTTGACATTTAAAACATCTTCTAAATTTTCAAAGTTTCGATGGGCTTCATGTTCAGCTTGAAACAATCTTTCTTGTAATGAAACTGCATGCGCTGTAGCTGCGATGTCTAAAGGATCTCGTGTTCCCAAACCTTGTAAGAGCTTTATCTGTTTCAGTCGTATGTGATCTTGAACTTCAATAAAATCAAATGCCAGTACACGTCCTATACTATCTACAATATGACTTGGATAATTTTTCCTGACTTCATCTTTATGTAAGTACTCCAGCCCGATTCGGTTACCATAAAGGTCGTAAGTGCCTGTGCACAATAGTAAATGTTCAGGCTTTTTGCTTAGGTTTTCGACTTGATGGTGAAATTCATAATAAGTGGATGCTGACTCTAGTGTACCAATGGCAATGCGAAATTTATAAGATTTAGATTCATTTGTTTCATTTTCAACTTCACGAATGAGTGTGAAATCCTCATGAATTGAATAAAAACTATCCTCCACCTCTAAAAAAGGAAATTCAATCACTCTGCCAAAAGGCAATAGCACATCAATTCGATCATGTGCAGGTAGAACTTTTATTTGGATCGCATATGGACAATCCCATCCCTGACCAAACCATGTATATGGATTCTGTACAGTGCCTATTTCACTATTACTCGCGTAGCTACGCTGCCAAACTAAAGGAAATGCTGAGTTTAATGAGAAATCAGTATCCATATCTCCCATTAAAATCTTACAACCTTGCATAGGATTTACAGGCTTCCCTTTTAAAGCTTTTTTTGCTGCTTTCTTACAAGGCTTACACTTTTTCGGTTTTTTACCTTTGCCCTTAAAACTTGCTCCATTTTTAGCTTTTTTTGCCTTTTTCGCTAATTTTGCTGCATCGGCTGCCTTATCAGCAGCTTTAACAACTTTACGTCCGACTTTTGCACCTGTCGCAGCCCAACCTGCGAAGGGAATCATAGCAGCAGCCGAAAGTGCCGCACCAGCATAATCTCCACGTGCAAGACATATGACACAATTTAAACCGTCAGCAATTTCTCCTAGCCCTGGAATCAATCCGACCACATCTAACGCAAGTTGCAAGCCATCCAAAGCAGTATTTAACATCTCATTAAGAGATGGCATTTTGACCACTTTACCCCGTGTATTGCCTGTTTTACCGTCAGAGCCATTCATCCAAAAGCCATCATCGACTCGAACCGTCCACTTTCCATGAACTTTAAAAGTATTACTTTTATCAAGTGGATAACACTCGCCACCCACCGTTTGGCTTTTAATTCCTTTTAAAATACCGAGTTGATCACCAATGGTACGTGATACACAACTTTTATCATGTAAAACAAAAGGATGGCTATTCGCTCTAACATTATCTTGAACTTTAGCTGAATCTTTTAAAAATGCCACAACTGGATAAGGCACAGGGATATTGGGTGGTGTCTTACATACATCTGGGCATGTAAATACCACCATCCAACCCGACTCTTTTCGAAGCATTAAATTATCAGCCATATTTTTTCCTTATTATTTTCTATTTTTTTTAAGATGCCATTTCAAATAACACACCTTCAGCTTGGTCACTAAAACGTGCTTCAACTTTGGTGATTGGGGCTGTATCAGAACGAATCCATGCTTTATGGGTTAAACTGATGGTCATATTGTCTGTATCAATGAATACCGTTTCAGTGATCATTGGAAACGGAACTACTCCACCACTTTCAAAAAACATCACAATAAAGGGACGGTGCCCTAAAAAATCAACTTTTAAATAACCTTTATTTGAATCTTCTGGTTTGGTTAAATTCCAAAGTTCTAAACGGGCATTGGGGTAAAAAAATTCAATTTGCTGATCTTTAGGTGCACCATTCCAATACGCATAGTCTGTATCCTGAGGTGGGTAAGGATGTTGCTCTTCTAACCATTTTTCATCATAAGTGCCTGCTAGTGCAATTCGAGGAGACCATGATCGTCCCAAAAATCCAAAACCTGCAGGTTGATAAGGATATTGATCACTCACCTTGTCCATGATCTTTGCTGTAAGTGTGGTCTTTTTAGGATGCTTAACAATTGCAGGCTTCGGCTGACGTTGCATGTGATACTCAATACGTGGGGCTGCAATTGTTTTAAAGTTTTCGATTTTTTCATCTTTTTTACGATAAGAATTTACCTTTTCACACGCATCGAAATAACCATCTTCAACCCAACCTCGCCCAAGTGGATTGGTAAAACACATCTCATTATATAAAGTGGTACCTGTGCCATCACTTCTTTTATTTAAATGATGATGCCCTCCAAAAGCATAATCCCAACGTATAGGCAGTTGTGTAAACGGTTTTATTGATGTTCGTTTCCATCCAGGCATCAAAGTGTTTTGTTTAAACTCACTTTCACCCAGCACACTTAAGGTTTTTTCAAGTTGAGTAATATATTTCCGATGTTGTTGTTGCTTTAACGCGCGTTGATAAATTTCCTGATCTTTTTGCCATTGTCTTTTTTGTGATTCAGTCAAAGACATTAAAGGATTTAAAGGTATAGGTTCTTGAGGTTTGTCAATTTCCGACAGCGGTTCTGGGTAGCTGATTTTTAAGCGTACTGCAATTGCTGTCATTTCCTTAGCTTCAGGCGTATATGCATTGCCATTTAAAATAACATCACAAAAAGGTTTATAAGGGGCTAAATCACTCTCGACTTTTACACTACTGTGTCCAACTTCCCCCCAAAACTCATCAGCAAGACATAATGGTACAGAACCATCTGTGATTAACTCTAAACTCCACTGATCATTGCCATTTCGAACAATCTTGTAACTCACTTTCATGACCACAATTTGATGTTCTTCTTTATTTGGATCTGCTGCACTATAAAGTAATGCAGGAAATGGTGTTTGATTTTCTAATTCCACTTTAAATTCTCAATATAAAAATATAAATATTTAAAATATCCACTTTCTGATTTATCAAATCAAATATTTGAAACTATATAGATCAATTAATATCAACATCATTGCCATTAATTTGTACCAAAGTTTCACCTTCAATTAAAATCTTAACGCCTGAAATTGTGATCGTTCCATCAGACTTCAATACTAAACTTGCGGAGCCCACCTGCAATTCAAATTTATCTGCAACATCAATATTATAACTATTTCCTACACTGACATTTTTTGCCAAACCCACTTGTTCAAATTGTGCTAAGCCAACAGCTGTATTCATCGCACCAGCAACAGTTAAAGCGTGCCCTGCACCTACTGTCACAGCATAAGCAGCACCTACATTTAAAGCTTTAGCAACGGCAACACTTTCAACTTTATTTAAACCCACATTGACTGTTTGATTTTGTCCTACTGAAGTCGATTGATTCTGAGCCACTGAAACTGACTGATTTTGTGAAATATTGGCATTTTCATTTGCAACAACAGTTTTGGTACGGTTTTGCTGGATGGTGATGGTTTCGTTACCTGTTACGGTTTCTGTACGATTTGCTCCAATATTAATAGTCTCATTACTTCCAACGGTTTCCGTACGATTTACACCAATGCTAATCGTTTCATTATTTCCAACCGTTTCTGTACGATCAGCGCCAATGCTAACCGTTTCATTGCTACCGATAGTTTTGGAGCGATCCACACCGACAGAGTGAGATTCGTTATTTTCAACCTCAATTCGTTGGTCTTTTTCTGCGTGAATCCAGACTTCCTCGGCACCTTTTTTATCTTCAAAGCGAATCGCATTAGCATTATCAATCGTCGCTCCTGTGGACGAACGTGAAAGAATACCAGACTGTGTTGCATTATTCGGAAGATCCCAAGGTGGTAAATTATCTTCGTTATAAACACTTCCCGTAATAATCGGTCGGTCAGGGTTACCCTCTAAGAATTGCACAATAACCTCTTGTCCTATCCGAGGAATAGAAACCATACCAAAATTACTGCCCGCCCAAGCCGTAGCTACACGCACCCAAGCAGATGATTCTTCATTCTTTTTGCCTAAACGATCCCAATGGAATTGGACTTTAACACGACCATACTTGTCGGTATAAATCTCTTCACCTAATGGTCCTACTACAATCGCTGTTTGTAATCCATAAATTCGAGTCATTTGACTATTTAAATAAAGTATAGGCTTCCAAGGAACATCTCGTTGAATGCATGTCATTTCACAGCGATATTGCGCAGTTTCACGCTCTGTTTCGAATAAATAATTATTTCCTGCGCTGTGCTGAATACCTGTCACCAAATATTCTTTTTCTTCACCTCCGGTCCGAGATAGCTTAAACCAATGACCAATCTCGGCATAAGCATCATTGGCAACCATAAACTTCTGATTATTCAACGCAAAATCAGCTTGGCTTCTTGACACCAAATCGTTTTTACCTTGATCAAAGTCTTTAAACCCATATGCGCCTGAATATGTATAGTTTTCTAAATCCGTGAGTTGGTCTGGTGCATGAGACGAACTAAATTCAGCCTGTAAAGGATCGGGTGATTTAAAATCAAAGCTGCTCGCTGTATATTTGCTAAAACTCATTTGTGATTGATCAGCAATTGAAATGACGCCTACACCAGTATTATGTGCTTCATTACCTCTCCAAATGAGTTCTTGGTTTTGATTTTGAATCGAGTTTGTAGTTGTGGATTGATCAATAATATGCAACGTATGACCATCTTTACGGTGTTCATACCAATAAATCCACCCAGCCGCTTCCCATTGACGTTGCAAATAGTTGTAATCACTTTCATTAAACTGAACAGAAAAAGTTGTTTCAGGATCTTCACCACGAATATTCCAAGCAACATCGTGATTAATACATTTTTCAAAAAGCCTAGAACTTCTATCCTTTAATGTTTTTTCTTGGAATATCTGACAATCTTGACGATACTTTAAAAATGCTAACCACGGTTTAAGCACCATTTCATATCTGACATATGCGCCGTCATTCTTTAAAAATTTAAAGCTAAAGATATAACCATTAAAAAAACGTGAAGAACCATCGAAACGCTTCATTTCGACAGTTGCCATTTTTCCGATCATTTCTTTGAGTGGGATGTCTATACTATCCGCAAGAATTTCTATTTTGAACTCAAAATCTTGATTAAAATTTTCTGTCGCAACAATATGGTTGGCAACCATTTGATTTGCGAAAGGCACATTATTATCAGGAAAACTTAGTTTTAACATTCTGTTTTGTTGCTGAATTGAAGCAACAAGTTGTTCCATCTTTTTTGTGTAACTCATAATATTCTTCTAAATATACAAATAAAAATTTTTAAGCTTACTTTAAGAAATATAAAAGAATCATTGATGTCTTTGCGTTTATTTTTGTAGTTTATGCTGTTACCTTAATTTATATAAAATATAAACATATGAAATTCATATAAATTTTAGAATTATTTAATTCGTATCAAAAAATACTACGTCACTTACCACCAAGCGATGCATGCTGTACATTTGATTGTTATAAACTTATTTGCTTGTCCACACGTCAATCAATTATTAAATAAGGGGCTAAATACTTTCGCCCTCAATTATTTCTGTAAAAAATCATGCCTGTTTACTTTTCTCCAAATATTTAAAAAATGCAGGTGTAACGATTGGCTTTACTTGACGTGCAGTAATCGCTTGCTGACATTCCGAACAGACCAAAATCGCAGTAAATTGATGCCCACATGTTGTATGTTCAAGTGCCATTGGTGCACCTAAGCCTTCATCCATCCACTTATCTGCCCATGTCACCATCGTTAATAAAATTGGATAAAGCTCTAAGCCTTTCTCAGTTAAACGATATTCAAAACGCTCTTGTCGTTCAACATATGGAACTTTGGTAAGTATGCCATGCTCAACCAAACGCTTTAAACGTTCAGCAAGCACATGTCGGGTTACACCTAAATTTGCTTGAAAATCATCAAAACGACGCATTCCCATAAATGCATTACGAAGAATAAGCATCGTCCAACGATCGCCCAAAACTGACAATGTGCGCGCAATTGAACATGGTTGATTGCCTATTTCTTCCCACTTCATACAAACGTCCAGATAAGCTATTAGCATCTAAAATTACTTTATGTATACTATGAAAGAAACATGATAATAAAGATAGTATATTTAATGAGAATATTTTTTTCTTTGAGTTAATTTTAATGAGCAAAATTTTTATCCTCCCCCATTACGTTATAAAGCATACACTATAACTAAATGATCAATTGCCTATCGATGATGATGCAGCTCAATGATGATTGAATAAAAACAATACATGTTATTCAATATTAAAATCGCAGGATACCTCAAAGAGTTAAATGCAATAAAAGCCCAATATTGGGCTTTTATTGCATGTTTCATGTTTACTTATTGAGCAATTTGTCGATTACACCAAATTTCTTAAAAATACTGGCACGACGTTTTGGATAAATATTGGCTTTATTCAAATCACCTTTATAGTGGTCAAATACACGTTTATCCATGATCTTGAACCACCAAGCAGGGATCAAGGCTGGCAATAACATACTTGCATAACCACTTGGTAACTCAGGTGCTTCATCAAAATGACGTAATGCCTGGAATGGACGTGTAGGATAAGCATGATGATCTGAATGACGCTGCAACTGATACAGGAACAAATTCGTCACAATATTATTATTATTCCAACTGTGTTCAGGCATGGTACGTTCATATTTACCTTTTTCATCCTTTTGACGCAATAAACCATAGTGTTCGATATAGTTAATAATCTCAAACAGACCAATACTATATGCAGATTGCGTAGCCAAGTATGGCAAAATTCCTTTACCAAACAACCCCACCATTGACGAATGGAATGCTGCAGTCATGCCCCAACCTTGCAACAACTCATTGTCTTTACACCAAAATCCAAGCCCTTTTCGTTTAAGGCGGTTGGTTTCGATTTCAATTGCAGACTTAAATGATCCAATGACTGTTCGAGGTAAAAACTCATAAAAAGTTTCACCCATTTGTGAAGATGCAGGGTCTTCTGGAGTTGCTGCACGCTTATGGTGTCCATATGGATGCTCAATCCGGAAATGATTATAACCAGATGGAACTAATGCCAAGTGTGACAAAATATGATCTATACGATCATGCTTATGACTGAGTTCATGCGCTGTATTGATGGCGATACCATTAATCGCCCCCATCGAAATACCCAAGAGTATCTTATCAAGCAATGAAGTCTGCTTACGACCAACCAAATAGCATGCATACACATTTGCTGCATATTGAATCGGAATAAAAGATTTAACTAATCGAGAATAATAAGGGTCTTGTTCAAGTAATTTTACATCTTCAGCAGTTGGATTGTTTTGATCTTTACCAATCAAGGAGTCGATGGCTGGAATAATCACATGCAAGACAATCGGACCACCCAGTGCAAACACTTTTTTAAGTGGCTTAGGTGCAACATGATAGCCCGCTAAAATCCCTAAACCAATCACTGGCAAAGATGGACTAATCATCCAAAGGTAACGCTTCTTATCAAGTGCCAAACCTGACTTTGGTTTTATGTCCAGCAATTGCTGTTCAGTCAGTTGAACTGGTGCATTCATGGCTGTATCTTCCCTATCTTTCTACTTATCTATATATTTAAATAAAGATCACTTGAAAGACAGTTGTAAGCGTCCATAAAACCTATGAAAAAGTCTTTGGCATCTTCAACATAGAGATTGTCCTTTACGCACATGTTTTAATGACATCAAACCTTTTTATTATTTGAAAATAGGAAATTTAAACCATACTTATGGATGCTTTAAGTAAAATTTTTGATGATATTCATCTCAACCATTCAGAATATATTTATCTTCAAGCGCAAGGGGATTGGTCATTTCAAAGCCCTAAACAAGAAGCTGTCATTGCACATATTGTCTTATATGGTCACGCTTATTTAGAGTTTTCCCCATCGATGCATGTCACCTTACACACAGGTGATATGTTTTTAATTCCTGCAGGTTTAGCCCACACCGTAAAAAATCAGCCCAATACACAACTGGTCGAAAACTTAAATATTGAATCTCTGTTTGATGGACTTAGACAGGATGCCATTGAATTTGGTCAGGGAAGCTCGGAAAAAACTTTAATACTTACTGTCCGATGCCATATGAATGCCATTATGGCACGCCCATTAATTAATGCACTCCCTCCCTTTCTACACATTCAAAATGCGCTGAGTGATGAAGCACCTGAGTGGCTTAAAATTGGACTTTATTTTGTATCCGCTGAAACGCGTAGAACTGTCGCAGGCAAGAATAAGATCATGGATCATGTGGTCAGCATTTTAATGATTGAGTCTGTACGAGATTACATTGAGCAAATGCAAGATCATAATAACTGGTTGAATGCTTTGATTCATCCTGAACTATCAAATGCCTTGGCAGCCATCCATAGCCAACCCCAACATAACTGGACTGTTGAAAGTTTAGCTGAAACCTGTTGTATGTCCCGCTCAAAATTTGCCAGCCTGTTTAACCAAATTATTGGCGAGACACCATTGGCTTATTTACAACAACATCGTTTACGTCTTGCCAGTCAGCTGCTTAAACAAGGTCAACTCTCTATTCAACAAATTGCCCATCAAGTGGGCTATTCTTCCGAAACCGCATTCAGTCAAGCATTCAAAAAACAATTTGAGCTTAGCCCGAGTCAATACCGCAATCAACTCTAAAACTTTACGAGACAGTTCCAGAATACATAATCCAATAAAAAAAAGCGCCGAAGCGCTTTTTTTTATTGGATGTTTTCTCAATTATTTAATCTTAGCTTGAGATTTTAAATAACGAGAATAATCATCAAGCAATTGTTCCCCACGGAATTTTTGGTACATTTGAGTCAACTGCTGAACTTCAGCAGGATTCATTTGGGCAATATCTACTTTTTTCACATTGGCAACCGCTACAACAACCAATTCATCAGGTAACTTCGCAGTAGTCACAGACCACATACCTGCTTTGGGTACAGGTTGACTAAATGCAGCACGCTCAATTTCGCGTTTAAGTCCCTGTGAACGCGTAAATGTTCCTGCATGTACAAAATTAGATTGGTATTTCGCTGTCACTGCTTGTGCAGGTAACTTTTTAAAATCTTCAATCATTGCATTTAATTTTGCGTGTGCTGCATCAAATGCTTTTTGTTCAATCAACTGTGCTTTTACACGCGCTGTTGCCTGAGCCAGAGGTTGAGTGCCCGCTGGGTAGTATTTACGAACTTTTATCCATACCACATCACCATTGGCAGTTTGTATATTACCTGAAGCTGATGTATTGCCGTTTTTAATATCTTCAGCAAATAATTTCGTTTTAACCGCAGGATCTGCTAAAACTGGATTAGTTGTCGCTAAATTCACATTCTTCGCTGATTGGACCTGTACTGTTTTCACTGCTTGTGCCACAACATCAAGCGAGTCGCTATTCACAACCTGGTCATTTAAACTATTTACAGTATCAGAGAAGTAATTTGCAGATTTGTTTTTCAGCACTTCGGCTGTTAATTCTGCTTTTTTGCTTTCCAATGATGGAATTGTTCCAGCGGGTGTATTGACTTCAATAATATGATAGCCGAACTCTGTTTTTACAGGTTTCGCCACTTGACCATTCGCAGTTGAAGCCACAGCTTTATCAAAATCAGCACCAAACACACCTGGAGCATAGGCTGCAAGTGCACCACCTTTTGCTTTAGAATCTGGATCTTCAGAATATTGTGCAGCCGCTTGAGCAAAAGTCATACCTGCTTGAATTTTTGCATAAACCTCATTCGCCAAAGTTGCAGCTTGCTCAGGACTACGTGAATCCGTTGTAATCAGGATGTGTTTTACATCATGCTTTAAATTTTGCTTATATTTTTCTACAAATTGCGCATAGGCTTGATTTAAATCCGCATCAGACACCGCAGCATTTGGTTGAGTCAATGTCGCAGGACTAAGCACAACATAATCAACATCTACAGCCGCAACCTGTTTAAATTTATTGAGATGTTTGTTGTAATAATCCGCAATTTCTTGATTCGTCACTTTAACATTCGCTTTATAATCATCCAGCTTCACACTCGATAAAAATAATTCACGTTGTTCAGATTGAAGATTAGCAATTTGTTGAATATCAGATTTACTAATCAAAGCATTATCTGAAATCGTTGAACTCAGAATACTCAATGCAAAATCTTGACGAATATTTTGAATAAATGCCTGACTGGTTAAGCCTTGTGAACGTAAATAATTCGCATATAGATTATTTGAAAATTTACCATTTTCCTGAAAAGCAGGAATCTGTGCAATTTTCTGTTCAATCTGAGTATCGCTTAAAGTCACACCTAATTTATCTGCCTGTTGTCTTAGAAGACTTTGACTGATCAGATAATCAAGTGCTTTATTTGCAATAAATTCTTTATTCAACAGTGACTCGTCCCCATGCACACTAGGATTTGCCAATAATTGATCCGTATAGCTTTTGGTGACCGTTTCTAACTCTTTTTTAGAAATATCTTGACCATTAACAGTTTTAGCGACATCTGCTTTTTGCCCACCACTGAAATAACCTTCAATACCGACCACGGCAAATGGCGCTAAAAATAACACAAGGAGAACTTTACCAAACCAGCCCCTTATGAGAGTGCGAAACGATTCCATGAGTATTCCAATATTATATTTCGTAAGGATTCTAACTGAAATTGTGAAATGAATGAACGAGCAATCACTGATAATTTAATTTTATTTCATAAAAAACGCGCCACGAGGGCGCGCTTTCGATAAGCTCAGATTAAGCTACTGAGTCTTTTAAGCCTTTACCAGCTTTAAAGCTAGGTACTTTGCTTGCTTTAATCTGAAGCTCTTCACCAGTTTTAGGGTTACGACCAGTACGTGCAGCGCGGTCTTTAACACTAAAAGTACCAAAGCCTACTAAAGTCACTGTGTCGCCTTTTTTAAGCGCTTCACCAATTGAAGCAATAGTCGCATCTAATGCTTTACCTGCATCAGACTTTGACAATCCCCCTTTTTCTGCAATCGCATCGATTAATTCTGATTTATTCATGAAGATTACGTCCTCTTATTTCGTTTGTTTAAGTTCCAAGGCTGTAGATCAAAGGCCATGACGACTTTATAGCAATGCTTTGGGGGGAAACGCAAGACTCCAAACACGCTTTTCTCAAAAATTACGACTAAAAATGAGTTTTTTTTTTGATTCACCCCAATTATTTCATTTTTTGAGCAACTGCTCGCGTAAGTTTTGGTTCTCTTCTACTAAGGCATCCACCTTGTGATGTAATTGCATTATTAAGTTCTCTAGGTGCTGAAGATCCTTTGCAGTGACCAAACCAATTCGATTAAGCGAATGATTTACGCCATGATCGAGAAGCTTTTCTACCTTGTCCTTAGTTTCTGTGACAGACTCTTTAGTTTTCTCCGACACTTTGTTCACTGTTTGATCAGTAACTTCAACCGTTTTTGATTCAAGCTCTTCTCCAACTTTGACTAAAGAGTCAAATAACTTATTGCCTTCTTCTTCAGCACGCGAAAAAGCCCCCAACCCGGCCAACCAAATCTGTTTTGTATATTTTCTAAAATCCAATGCTGATTTTTTATGATGTCTAGGTTTTGTATGTGATTCATGCTGTTCATTTTGGTCTTCCTGAAGACCGAATTGTTCTTTATTGCTCTTTTTCATATCCTGCTCCATTTGCCCAAAACTCCAGCTTTTAATGACCTATATGACCAAATTATGTAGAAAATATATCTATAATATCAAATAAAACTATTGAACCTTTTGCTAAACTGTTCTACAAAAGCAAAGTAATTGTTTAATGTTAAGGAACACTTGCCAATTCAACAATGGTCATTCAATTATTTTTTTTATATGATTGTTGAAATAATGTGTTTCATATCACGGATGAAATTGTTTCAAAGTTATTTTAGAGATCGGATTCTCAATTTGTTATAGGAATGTTTTATGAATGAATCGCAACAAAAGCAAGGTCACTCTCGTTTGTTGCTAAACATTGTCATGATTATCTTGGAAACCATTTATTCTTTTGTATTAAAACATGATCGTGTTGTTCGCTTACAAGCTAAAAAATTTGTCGAACAGCAAATGACCATCAAGATAAATAGTTACATTCCTTATTTTGATTTCTATATTCAATTTACAGACCGTGGCATTTTGTTTGACTTGCAAGCGCCAGAAAAACCTGTCGATCTTTCTGTGAGTAGCACATTAATTGATTTAATTCAGATTTTTGTTTTTGCCAATCGCCGTAGTATGAAAAAAATGCGTTTGGAAGGCAGTGATATGGTGAAAGATCAATTTCGAGATCTGGTCATTCATTTAACTGCACCCAAACTCTTGTCCGATTGGAAACAGTGGTTAACTCATCCTGATGATGACAGTCAGACACGTGCATCAAAAAAACGTATTGCACCCTTACTTGAAAAAATTGATCAGCAACGCTCAAAGATCAACACCCTTCAGGTTGAGGTAAAGCAATACCAAAATCGAGTTCGACGCCTACAGCAAAATCAACAGCGTTTATATACGGCTTTAGGTGTAATAGGCTTTCTATTTGTTGCACTAATCATGTATAATTTATGGCAAATATTCATGTAAAATATTTTATTAGATTTCATCCTTATAACAATAATAATTAATTCTGACTAATTTAGTCAGAATTAATCTTAAAAATACTTGACTAATTTAGTCAGGATTCATAAAATTCATACATCTAGTCTAAAACATGTGTATCGAATCATGCGCCTAACTACTCGCGGTCGCTATGCAGTGACTGCACTACTCGACCTAGCATTGCAGCCTACTGAACAAACGATTACGCTTGCAGAAATTGCAGCCCGCCAAACGATCTCTGTCGCTTATCTTGAACAATTGTTCGCTAAATTAAAGCGTCATGGCTTAGTTTCAAGTGTTCGTGGCGCGAATGGTGGCTATCACTTAGCGCGTCATGCTGAAGAAATTACTGTCTTAGAAATTATTGAAGCTGTAAATGAAACTGTGGATGCAACTCGTTGTGATCATAAAGGCAATTGCCAAAATGGTGCGATGTGTTTAACTCACGATTTATGGCAAGAACTCTCTCTCCATATTGCCGATTATTTAGCTAAAATCACCCTTGCCGATTTAGTCGCACGCGACAATGTACAAACCGTTGCAGTTCGCCAAAATTCAGCACCACATGATTCAGCCCTTTTATCGGTTACAGGTATTTGACATGAAACGTCCGATTTATCTTGACTATGCAGCAACTACGCCTGTTGATCCTCAAGTAGCAGAACGCATGATGGAGTGTTTAACCTTTGATGGTACCTTCGGAAATGCAGCTTCTCGCTCTCATGCTTATGGATGGCAAGCTGAAGAAAAAGTTGAATATGCACGTGAACAAGTCGCAAATTTAGTTAAAGCTGATCCACGAGAAATCGTATGGACATCAGGTGCTACTGAATCTGATAACCTTGCGCTAAAAGGTATTGCTCAATTTTATGGTTCGAAAGGCAAACATATCATTACTAGTAAAATTGAACATAAAGCAATTTTAGATACCTGCCGTGAATTGGAAGAAGAAGGTTTTGAGATTACTTATCTTGAACCAGAACCTAGAACAGGTTTAATTACGCCAGAAATGGTTCAAGCTGCACTTCGTCCAGACACCATTCTTGTTTCATTAATGATGGTGAATAATGAAATCGGTACAGTAACTGATGTTGCTGCGATTGGTGAACTTACTCGCGCCAACAAAACTTACTTCCATGTAGATGCTGCGCAAGCTGCTGGTAAAGTTGAAATTGATCTTTCAACCATGAAAGTAGACTTGATGAGCTTCTCTGGTCATAAAGTTTATGGACCTAAAGGTATCGGTGCATTATTTGTACGTCGTAGCCCTCGCGTACGTCTTAAAGCACAAATTCACGGTGGTGGTCATGAACGTGGTATGCGTTCAGGCACACTTGCTACTCACCAGATTGTGGGTATGGGTGAAGCATTTGAACTTGCAGGTAAAAACTTACATGCAGAACAAGCGCGCTTACGTGTACTTCGTGACAAGCTTTGGAATGGTTTACAAGATTTAGAACAAGTGTTCTTAAATGGTCACCCTGAATATAACGTTGCAAACTACTTAAATGTAAGTTTCAACTTTGTTGAAGGCGAATCATTGATGATGGCATTGAAAGATGTTGCGGTTTCATCAGGTTCAGCATGTACATCTGCAACACTTGAACCATCTTATGTGCTTCGCGCACTTGGTCTTTCTGATGAATTGGCGCATAGCTCAATTCGTTTCAGCTTCGGTCATTATACGACTGAAGAAGACATTGACCATGTGATTAAAATTTCTAAAGCTGCTGTAGAGAAATTACGTGAACTTTCTCCGCTTTGGGATATGTACAAAGAAGGTATCGACTTAAATTCAGTTGAATGGGCTGAACACTAAGTTTCTAAAATCAAACACGGCATTTTATTGAAAATCAGTGAAATGCCACCATATTAGACTGTAGCAATACATATTATCAACGCTGACCCCGAGGTTTGGAGAAGCATCATGGCTTATAGTGAAAAAGTAATTGATCATTACGAAAACCCTCGTAATGTTGGTGTTTTGGATAAAAATGCAGAAAATGTTGGTACAGGTATGGTGGGTGCACCTGCATGTGGCGATGTGATGCGTTTACAAATCCAAGTAAATGACAATGGTGTGATCGAAGAAGCACGCTTTAAGACTTATGGTTGTGGCTCTGCAATTGCATCCAGCTCATTAGTCACCGAATGGTTAAAAGGTAAAACTTTAGACGAAGCACAAGCGATTAAAAATATTGATATCGCAACTGAACTTGCTCTTCCTCCTGTAAAAGTGCACTGTTCTGTACTTGCAGAAGATGCAATCAAAGCTGCTGTTGAAGATTACCGTAACAAGAAAACTAAAGCTTAATATCTGTTGCTTAAGTTTTTACAGATAATTTTTTAATGGAGTTTTCATGATCAATTTAACTGAAAATGCTGCAACTCATATCAGCAATTACTTAAAGAATCGCGGTAAGGGTGAAGGTATTCGTCTTGGTGTGAAAACTTCAGGCTGTTCTGGTTTGGCATATGTACTTGAGTTTGTTGATGATATCGATGAACACGATCAAATTTTTGAACAGTTTGGTGTTAAAGTTTTTGTAGACCCTAAAAGCTTGGTGTATCTCGATGGCATGGAAATGGACTATGTAAAAAATGGTCTCAATGAAGGTTTCGAGTTTAATAACCCCAATAAAAAAGGTGAATGTGGTTGTGGTGAATCTTTCACTGTATAATCACCCTGCACTTTTTTCATGTTAAAACAGTGTCTTGCACTGTTTTAATCATATTTAATTACCCTGTTTTCTTGTAAAACATCGTGGATGAGTATCTCCCATGAGTCATTTTGAGTTGTTCGATCTCCCTGAAGCACTCGATATTGATTTAGCAACATTAAAAGCTAATTTCTTAAACTTGCAACAGCAATATCATCCAGATAAATCGGATGATAAAGACAAAGCTTTAATTAAATCGAGTGAGATTAATCAAGCGTATAAAGCCCTATCTCATGTAGATAGCCGTGCAGCATATTTACTTTCACTCAAAAAGCAAGATCATCACTTAGATCAATCCATTAATGATTTTGAATTTTTGCAGTCTGCCCTCGAAATTCGTGAACAACTCGATGAAGCAACCGATACAGAACAGTTGCATTCTCTCAAAAAAGAAGTGCAACAATGGATCGAGGGCTTAGTCCGGGAATTCAAAATTGATTTTGAAGAAGAAGACTGGGCTGAAGCACGTGATACTGTGCGAAAATTGCGTTTTTTCCAAAAAGTCATGAATGATATTGATAAAGCCGAAGATCAACTTCTTGATGATGAAGATTTTAGCTTAGATGATGATTTCTAACTTTTAATTTTAACTACATGTTGAACATGACTTTGTTTTTTAGCTTTTATTTTAAGGATGTAACAAATGGCACTCTTGCAAATTGCTGAACCAGGACAATCAAGTGCGCCACACGAACACCGTATTGCCATTGGAATAGACTTAGGTACAACGCATTCGTTGGTTGCTACAGTACTTTCAGGCAAAGCCAAAGTACTGAATGATGAACAAGGTCGTGTGTTACTTCCCTCTATTGTGCATTACTCTAAAAACTCAACAGAATACGGTGATGCAGCAAAACCATTCATCACAACTGATCCTAAAAATACGATCGTTTCTGTAAAACGTTTTATGGGGCGTTCAAAAGCTGATATTAAATTTCAACATCCGCATACTTTAACAGGTGCTGATAATGAAATGCCAACTTTTGAAACCACACAAGGTCGAAAAACACCTGTAGAAATCTCAGCTGAAATTTTAAAGCAACTCAAAGATCGTGCTGAAAAGAGTCTAAGTAATCCTGTAAATGGTGCTGTCATTACAGTTCCTGCATATTTCGATGAAGCTCAGCGCCAAGCAACACGTGATGCAGCAGAATTGGCGGGGCTGAATGTATTACGCTTATTAAACGAACCTACTGCGGCAGCCGTAGCCTATGGTTTAGATCAAGACACCAACCTTGCAACAGATCGTAATTACGTCATCTACGATTTAGGTGGCGGTACTTTTGACGTTTCTATCTTACGTTTCTCGCAAGGTGTTTTTGAAGTTTTAGCCACAGGCGGTCATACCGCACTCGGCGGCGATGATTTAGATCGTTTGATTGTGAAATGGGCAAAAAAACAACTTAATATTGAGACTTTGGATGATGCAGAATATGCACATTTCATAGTTTCTGCACGCAAAGCCAAAGAAGCCTTGAGTGATGCAGAATCTGTTGATATAAAAGTACTGACACACCATCTTACACTAGATCGCGCAACCTTCGAACAAATTATCCAAGTAGCACTTGATAAAACAATAAGTGTATGTAAACGCGTAATGCGCGATGCAAAGCTTACACTTGATGATATTCAAAATGTGGTACTTGTAGGTGGCTCTACTCGTTCTTATGCTGTTCAAAAAGCTGTTCGTGAAGTATTTAACCAAGAACCACTGTGTACAATTAATCCTGATGAAGTCGTGGCTATCGGAGCGTCTATCACGGCGAATCAACTGATTGGTAATTCAAAAGATGGTTCATTACTGCTCGATGTAACCCCTCTTTCACTGGGTCTTGAAACCATGGGTGGGCTGGTTGAGCGTCTAATTTCTCGCAATACGGCAATCCCTGTAGCACGCCGTCAAGAATTCACGACCTATCAAGATGGTCAAACTGCCATGTTGATTCATGTTGTTCAAGGTGAACGTGATTTGGTCGAGCACTGTCGTAGCTTAGGGCGCTTTGTATTACACGGTATTCCACCTATGACCGCTGGTCAGGCGCGTATAGAAGTGACATTCCAAGTTGATGCCGATGGTTTACTTTCCGTGTCTGCAAAAGAAACCACTTCTGGTGTTCATGCCAAGATTGACATCAAACCTTCTTACGGTCTTTCAGAAGCAGATACGGAACGCCTTTTAATTGATGGTTATAAGTTCGCTGAAGAAGACAAGCATTTACGTCACTTGAATGAAACAAAGGTTGAGGCTCGTCGTGAACTCGAGGCATTAGAACAAGCATTGAAAGTGGACAGCAAATTACTCGATCCTGAACAATTACAAGGATTAAATCTTGCAGCTGAACATTTAAAAGCACAGCTTGAAACAGACGATATCAAATCTATCGAACATGCTGTTGAGCAATTAAAAATTCATAGTGATGCTTTTGCTGCAGAGCGAATGAATCAGCATATCGATCAAGCGCTCAAAGGCACCAAACTTGATGACTGGTCAAACTCAAACTAATTTTTAAGGTAAAGACTATGCCACGTATTAAAGTACTACCTCATGCAACAATTTGTCCAAATGGTGCTGAGTTTGAAGTTGAACCAAATGCCAATCTTTGCCAAAGCTTATTAAGCAATGGTATTAAAATTGAACATGCCTGCGATATGTCTAAGGCATGTACAACATGTCATGTCATTGTACGCAAAGGTTTTGATGCACTTGAAGAAATGGATGATATTGAAGCGGATTTACTTGATCGTGCTTGGGGCTTAGAACCTGACTCACGACTTTCTTGCCAAGTTAAAATCACGGATGAAGATATGGAAGTTGAAATTCCTAAATACACCATTAACCATGCTTCTGAAAACCACTAAATAATTTTTAAAAGTGCTGAATAAAAAGCAAATAAAAACCACTCAACATGAGTGGTTTTTATTTGCTTTTACTTATTGCTCAGTCTTTAAGTGATAACAACAGACTTAAATGTTCAATGTAAAATTTTAAACCTGCCTAGCGAATTTCATCTTCAGCATTTAGTCTTGCAACACCTTGCGCATTGGTCAGTCGCTGCTGAACTTTAATACGATCGACCATTTTTTCAAGTACTTCAACCAGCTCTGGATACTCAAAGTTTTGCACTTCTTCTAAATTAAGCACCAAATGAAAACCTTTATATTCATAGTCAAACCATTGCTGATTTTCATTTTTACTGGCTGAGTATTTCTCCATGACCTGCCAAGTTCTCACTTTACCTTGAATACCTTTTAATTCAATTGGTGATTTTGGCGCACAGAGATAATCATTTTTAATCAATTTATAGGTTTCATCTGAAACAAGAATTTCATCAATATCCGCAGCGTACTGTAAACGCGCTGCCAAATTTGCATCGCGACCAACAATCGTATAAGCCATACGATGTACAGCACCGTAATTTCCAACGTGACAATAGCCTGTACTTACCCCCATACGGATATGCAATGGCGCATAGCCCATTTTCACCCAACGTTCACGTAGAAACTTCATTTGCTGTCGCATGGCAATTGCCATATCGATGCAGTTTTTAGCATCCTGTTCCACACCTTGTGAATCTGGATCACCAAAGAAAATCAGAATCGCATCGCCCATGAATTTATCAATGGTCGCACCATATTGCTTGGCAATTTCAGTCATATGACTAAGATAATCATTGAGTACAAATGCCAAATCATCAGGAATTAATGTTTCTGATAACTCAGTAAAGCCCTGAATATCTGAAAAGAAAACAGTGATCTTTTTACGTTTATATTCAATTTTCGCTTCGGTATCGCCACGCATGATCGCTTGCCAAAGCTGCAATGGAGCATAGCGACTGAGTTGATTTGACAACTCAATGTAGCGATTCATTTCATTAAAATAGGTATTTTTTTTGATTTCTACACTTTTAATACGACGATTTTGATAATAATTACCGATATTAACAAACAAAATAATTCCAATAAAAGACAGCACAGAAAGTTCAGGGCTGGTTTGTTGGAAATAATCGTAAAAGCCAAAAATGAAAATAATATTGGTATAGAAAACAATGAAAGCAATCAAGATAGCCAAAGAAGCCATCATGAAAGAAATTTTACTGTTGATGGCGGTATAGATCAGCGCAAATAAAAGTACAAAAGAAACAACTAGACTTAAATGTACTGCTGCTAATGCTGTCGAAACAACAATAACATCCACCAAAAAATAGATATTTTTACGGATTTTTGAGCCGTATGAATATTCCAGCCATCGAGAAAATTTGGGGCTGGCTAAGAAAATAAAACCAATAAAAAAGGGAACATAGAACTGATAGTTAGCAACAGGAGAAGTAAAATAATAAATGATAACAAGCAGTGCAATAATCAAATATCCCATAAAGCGCTGGAATATTTCAAATTGCTTAGGCTCTTTATCTAACATACGTTCAAATGGCAAAATATTTTACCTCGAATGTCATTTTATTAAACACTTCCCTTGTGCTGTTTTAAAAACTTAGTCCATACGCCAATCAAACGGCATATCACCTTGACCACGCAATGCCAACATTAATGTCTGACGCATATGTGCCAACACTTCATTGGTATATGGAACAGCTTGTAAACCAAATACAGGCTTAGGCCAAGCTACATCATTTTGATAACGCACGACATGATGAAAATGCAATTGTGGGACCATATTACCCAATGCAGCCACATTCATCTTGTCAGCGCGGAAAACACGTGACAGTTGACTAGATAACCAGCTCGACTCACGCAAAAACTGTTCTTGATCAGCTTGACTCAATTCATATAATTCAGTGATACCAGGTACACGTGGAATAAGAATTAACCACGGAAATTGCATATCATTCATTAAACGACATGTTGAAAGCGGAAAGTCGCCTACAAAAAAAGTATCTTGAGCAAGTTGTGGATGCAAACTAAACATATCTTTATAAATGACGCAAAATTAAAAGGATGGCTAATACTAACACATCGGTTTTCGTGTGAATATTGGTTATCTCGTGTTTCGGTACAAATAAACACAGTTTGCTTTGAACCTGATCACAATTACACTTTATAGAATCATTGTTTTTTTTCAAGATCATCTCTGAAAAAAAACAATGATTTTTTCTCAGTTCTGAATAAAGATTATTCATCTTCAACATATTGATAAATTAACGCTTTAATTCAGCAAGCAAGTTATTCAATAAATCTTGCACAAACTGAATGCGCTTCTCATATTCTTCCAACATCACCATCACTTTCAGACGTTGACCACCTTCCATACGGAACCAGGTCGGATGTTTTTGCATCATTTGAATGATACTGATTGCTTGCACGGGTGTATCAGGTGAAAATTCAATCACCCCACCATGTGCCCCGATATCAATTTTGGTGATTTCTAACTGCTCTGCCTTGATACGGATTTGATGCACACTAAATAACTGCTTGACGGGTTGTGGCGGCACACCAAAACGGTCTATCAGCTCCATCCGAATATTGTCTAATTTGTCGGCTGTATCTGTATTACTGATCCGTTTGTAGAACATCAGTCGTTGATGTACATCACCTAAGTATTCATCAGGTATTAATGCTGGCATGTGTAAAGTAATTTCAAAGGTGAGCGAAAGTGGTGTATCAAAATTAGGCGTTTTACCTTGTTGAATTGCTTTCGTCGCTTTGGCCAACATTTCCATGTATAAACTATAACCGATAGCATTCATTGAACCACTTTGTTGTTCACCCAGTAACTCACCAGCGCCACGTATTTCTAAATCCTCTGTCGCTAACATAAAACCAGCACCAAGATTTGATGCTCTTGAAATTGCGTCTAAACGTTTTTCTGCATCACCTTTTAGACCTTTAAGCGAAGGTACCATCAAATATGCATACGCTTGATGATGTGAGCGCCCTACACGACCACGCAGCTGATGTAATTGTGCAAGCCCTAGCTTGTCAGCACGTTCAATGATAATCGTATTGGCATTCGGGACATCAATTCCCGTTTCAATAATGGTCGAACACACCAAGACATTATATTCTTTATGATAAAACTGCTGCATGACTTGTTCTAATTCACGCTCACGCATTTGACCATGTGCAACAGCGACACGTGCCTCAGGAACCAATTGACGAATATTCTCTGCAGCACGTTCAATGGTATCTACTTCATTATGTAAGATGTAGACCTGACCGCCACGAAGCAATTCACGCAAAATTGCTTCCTTCATGGTTTCATTAGTTTGCTCATTGACAAAAGTTTTCACAGCTAAACGGCGTGCCGGTGGCGTTGCAATGATCGAAAGATCACGCATTCCCCCAAATGCCATATTCAGCGTCCGCGGAATCGGTGTAGCTGTCAATGTCAGCATATCGACATCAGCACGCATGGCTTTAATGCGCTCTTTATCTCGCACACCAAAACGATGCTCTTCATCCACAATCATCAAACCTAAGTTTTTGAATTGCACATTTTCCTGAAGAATTTTGTGGGTTCCAATGACAATATCAACTTTTCCCTCGACCAAATCCTCAATTGTTTTGACATGACTTTTACTGGTACCAAAACGTGAAAGTACTTCAACACGGATGGGCCAATCAGCAAATCGGTCTTTAAAGGATTCATAATGTTGTTGTGCCAACAATGTGGTTGGAACAAGAACCGCCACTTGTCGATTGTTCTGAACGGCAACAAAGGCTGCTCGCATCGCAACTTCTGTTTTACCAAATCCCACATCACCACAGACCAAGCGATCCATCGGTTTGGCTTGTTGCATATCATACAATGTTGCTTCAATTGCATTGGCTTGATCTAGCGTTTCTTCATAGGCAAAGCCACTGGAAAACTGCATATATGCACTTTGATCCAATTCAAAACTGATACCCGGTTTTGACTGGCGTCGCGCTTGAATATGTAATAATTCAGCAGCGACATCGTGAATTTGTTCGAGGGCTTTTCGTTTCGCTTTGTTCCATGCATCAGTTCCAAGCTTATGCAAAGGCGCTAAGTCTGGATCACCACCACTAAAACGACTAATAAGATGTAGATTTGTCACAGGCACATAAACTTTTGCATCATCTGCATAGTTGAGTTGCAAAAACTCATAATCCTGATCATCGATATTCAGTGTAACCAAACCCGCATAACGACCAACACCATGATCGATATGAACCACAGGTGCCCCAATATTCAGTTCAGTCAAACTTCGAATCAAAAACTCTTCTGAAACTTCTTGTTGACGCTTACGACGGCGCTGTACAACGCGATGTTCATAAAGCTGATTTTCAGAAATTACCGACAACTCATCACTAATCACTAGACCACGGTCTAAAGGCGCGTTAGTGATCGCAACGGAAAAATTTGATTGCTGAAAAATTTGGAAATTCTCTACAACAGGAATTTCCCCTAAACTTGCTCTTAACGCATCTTTTAAGGTTTCACGACGTCCAGCACTTTCGGCCACCAATAACACAGGATGATTGGCATCATCGACATATTGCTTGACGACTTTAAAAGGTTGCTCTTGCTTCGGATCAACAGGTAATTTTGGCGGTATTTCAACAGATAAATTAATACAGCCTGCTTTTAATTCAATCTGCTCTGTAGACGCAATAATTCTTGCAAATTGATTCAACTGTTCAAACAGCTGATTGGGTTGTATAAAAATTTCTTCAGGAGGCAGTAATGGCTGATCAATATTGTGCCGTCTATCTTCATAACGACGCATGACATCTGCCCAAAACTGGATTAAACCGTCCTCAATATACTTATCTGTAATGACAATTGCATTGCTTGGTAAGTACGATGTCAAACAACTTTGTGTCTGCATTGCAGTTTGGGTAAAAAATAATGGAAAATAAAAGTCTAATCCTGGCGATGCAATTCCCTCTAATACATCTTGATAAATTGGATTTTTCTTAGGATTTGCTGTTGGAAAGCTTTCCGCATAGCGATCTCTAAATATAGAGCGTGCTTCTTTTAAAGGAAATTCTTTTGCGGGTAATACAGTGAAATGCTCAAGTTTTGTTGTGGTTCTTTGGGTCTCAGGATCAAAAAATTTTAAACTGTCGATTTCATCATCAAACAGATCTATACGAATCGGTGCACTTTGCCCAGATGCATAGATATCCATGATGCTACCGCGTACCGCAAACTCACCGTGATCATAAACCGTATCGACTAAATGATAACCTGCTTGAACTAGTTTTAATTTTTGTTGTTCTAAATCGAACTTCTGACCAACCTTAATATCAAAATGTTCCCCTAAAATCCATGATGTAGGTGCAACACGCTGTGCCAATGTTGTAGCCGATACCAACAAAATACCTTTTTGGGGCATATTGGCAAGAATAGACAGCCGTTCAGACACAATATCTTGATGAGGTGATAAACGATCATATGGCAATATTTCCCAATCCGGAAAAATTGTCGGTTTAACACCATAAAATTCAAGTTCACTTTCAAGTTGTGTTAAGTGCTGATTATTACGCGCGACCAGCACAAACAGTTGCTCAGACTTCTCCGTTATTTCCTTAAAAAGTAAGGCAGCAGAAGAACCAAGCATTGTACCAATCCAGCGCTTTTCGCCTGCTTTCAATTGTTTTAAATTAAGGTCAGAGATTTCTTGTTTAAACATATTTGTATCGGGTCTAAAAGACATAAGTCATAGTTTAACATGATGACTTTGTTGAGTTCAGTGATTTTCTTTGTTCAATTTATTTGGCTGATGACTAAATACGACTAATTTCCCATCAGGATAAAACCCACGCCAACCACAAGGCAGACCGCCTGCATAATAAACCTGTAAAATCTCTTGCCAAATCGGTGGAAAATAGCCATTTGCATAACAATTAAAAATATAACCGATATCATGCATGATTAATTCGTGAGCTATTCCTATTCCATCAAATGTTGTCCACTTTTCAAGTAATCCATTCAAATTTTTTGTGAACAAATCGTAATAGTTATTTTGCTGTAATTGATAATCAATTCTTGAATTCAATTTCCAATCAAAATCTTCTGGAAACTGTGAATCAATGACTGTTTCCCAATCTGTAAATTTCTCCCAACTATTGTCCGTTGCAAAATCCATCGCTAAGCTGATGTCTGAAGTAATAAAATAATCTTTATTCGATGTATAAGGTTGACTAAAAAAATTATCACCCTCTAGAAATTGAATAAATTCTCCAGCTAGCTCAACAACTTCAACCCAATTATTTGCAATTAACATTATCTACCTTTTCCGGTTCTTGTCATCATTAAAAAAATTTCCGCACATGCTTCAAATCATTTATCTATATCTATGAATATACATTTTGCGAAAAGTTAATAATCGTCATGGAGCCTAACATTTATATAATGATTTATTTTTCTCTTTTAAATTCTTTATAGTAATCATTTAGTTTCCGAACAATTTCTTTAAACTGCTTTAGATTTTCTTCAGTATTGCCTAATCGAGCGACATAACGACCAGAGGCAATTTCTAAATCAATCTTTTCATTGATCAAGATTGCTTTATAAAACAGTGCCTGCAAATCATCAAAATTATTCAGTTTACGATTAGAAAAGTATTCAAGTCGTTCCGCCAATTCTGTATTTAAAACTATACCATCAACAACAAAACCATTTTCAGCATCAATTTGAATATGATGTTGTTGTAAAAAAGCTTGTTCCGCTGAGTTTCTATTGTTTTTAAATAAAGCTGCTATCTTCGTTAACATGTTTAAAACTCAACCCATAAACAATACAAACCAGTATCTTAACAAATTCAGCTAGAAATCGCTGTAAGAAGGACGTTTTCACGCCCTTCTTTGCTCATACCAATTAATGATTTATTCATCGCCCAAGTCATCTAAGAAATCTACGGTAGGTACAAAGAAAAGTGTTCCTGTTACAGCCGTACTAAAATCAAGCAGACGATCTAAATTTCCTTCATCATCCCCTTGAAACATATGCTCCAACATTTGTCGAGTGACGCTAAATTTTCGGGCATAACCAATAAAGAAAGTACCATATTCGTTCTTAGATGGATTGGAAAAAGGCATATTTGCACGCATGATTTTTAATTCATTACCTTGCTCATCATGCGCCTTACTGACCACATTGTGTGCTGTTTTGGGTTTGACATCATCCCCCAACTCAACATCGTTAAACTTTTTCCGTCCAATCACTTTTTCTTGTTCTTCATCACTTAGCTCTCGCCACTTATCCATATCGTGCATATATTTTTGAATGAAGGCATAACTGCCACCTTTAAATAATGGATCTTCATTACCCACTAAAGCGTATTCAGCGGCAATTTCCGTTTCAGGATTTTCAGTACCATCCACAAAGCCAATAATCGCACGACCATCAAAATATCGAAAACCATTCACCTCATCAATCGGATAACTCACCTCTTTTAATTGCGTATTGATGATATTCGCCAGTTCAAAACATAATGCTTGGCGATTTGCACGGATATGAAAGAATAAGTCTCCATCAGTAGATACAGCGGTGTATTTAGGTCCTTGTATTTCTTTAAACGTCTCTAATTCTTGTGGCTTTGGGTGATTTGGAAATAAGCAATCCCAAGCACGTGCACCAAATCCTAATACAGCACTAAATTGTTCATCAGGATAACGGTTGCTTAAACTACGTGTTAATGCAGAAAAGTTAGCTGCGAAATCAATCACCGTATCGACAACCTCAGCCCCTTGTTTTAAACCCAATACAATAAATAAAGCATTTTCTCCTGGGCGATTTATCACAGGTTGAATTCGAGTTAAAGTCATTCCAGTTCTCAAGTATATTTTATTAGTGACAATCTATCATAGACTGATTTTAAGCTTAAGTTTTATCCGTGTAATCATGATATTTTTCTATGGAATTGATGGTTTAGACAACAACAAAAAAGCATAGTTCACATATTTAAAAAACAAAATCAACTCGCTAATTACATAAGATGCTGATGAATGGTGTTTTCAATCCTTTTGCTATCGGTATGCATAAATCTTAAAACTACCGTTGTGTTCGTATTCCTGATACATCACATTCAAACTTTTCAAAATATTTCGAAATTGATCAGTCTGATCTAAAATTTTGTCAGCAATTAAACGTCCTTGATGTTCACTTAACATCGGTTTTACAATCAGATATTCAATACTGTTAAAAATAGGCATGCCTTCTTGATAAAATGGTTGCCAATCCCCAAAGTACCACGGGACTGTATTTAAGAATTGTGTTTCCGTATTTTGATCAATTGGATCTTTGAGCAGTTTCGTCATAAAAGCAGGTGGAAAATCCAAGCGATTGATGGCATCTAAAAGTTTGATCCATTTTGAATCACTCATATAGGATGCCAACTGTCGCTGCTGTACAATTTCTCGGATCTTCAAAACCTGCTTTTTATAATTAGAATCATTTTTCAATGCATCTATATGATACTGATATTCGATATAATTTTCAGGGATACCCACATTACACTCTTTACACAAAGCAGCTTAAATTAGGTGCTTTAGTTATGTTAACTCGCCATATTGCTTTTGCAAATAATTCACAATTGACTCAGATTCAAACAATTTTGCGCCTGTATTTGGATCTTCCAAATATGGTACTTGAATGTCCTGCTTAACTCTGCCCATAACAGGAACAATTTTTTCACGCTTTCCACCCTTTAGTGGTACATATTTACCTGGTTTTAAACGTAAAGCTGCTGGACCTTGGTCTTGCCAGCATTCTTTTGCAACATTGTGGAATACAAATGGAATTTCCAGTTCTGTTAATACACCCCGTACGATACGCGTGTATGGGCTTGCTTCAAAACCCCACAAGTTGAGCAATTTTTCAGGCGCAGCACGATCAATAATTTTTGGATTTACCCATACACCACGTGCGCCATTAATAACCGTCCCCACCAAAGCAACCACTGGATATTTCG
This sequence comes from Acinetobacter sp. WC-743, assembly GCF_000335555.1. Lineage (NCBI taxonomy): Bacteria > Pseudomonadati > Pseudomonadota > Gammaproteobacteria > Moraxellales > Moraxellaceae > Acinetobacter > Acinetobacter sp. WC-743. Next base: position 41,767 of record NZ_AMFQ01000060.1, read on the forward strand.
GATAATGTGCGTATTTCTTTGGAGTTTTACCACTTTTACCATAATGTTTGAATAAATAATCAATAATAGCCACTGATTCATACATGGCTGTTCCAGTATTTTCATCCACAAAATAAGGAAAACGTAACTTGCCACCATTTTCTTTGACAATCTTACGGTATTTATTTCCACCTTTAGGACATGGATAAACTTCATAGTCCAAGTTCAGCAAAGTTAGAACTTCTCGCACACGGCGGCAAAATGGAGAACCTTCAAACTCATAGAGCTTTAAGGCTTTTTGAGGTTGATTCGGAAATGCTGTTCCAGTCACTCCGCGTCCTCCAGCAGTCAGCGTTGAAGCTAATGCTTGTACAACTTTAATTTGATGATGCACCATTTTGCTACCCTCGAGCAGTCACTCTATATTTTTTATAGAGCGCCTATAAATCCAATAGTTTTTCTTTTGAAACCACAATTCCGTTGTTGTCTGCATAAACATAATCACCAGAATTAAAGCTTACACTGCCAAAATATAGTGGAAGATCAACTTCGCCTATGCCCTTACGATGACTTTTTTGCGGAATTGAAGCCAATGCATGCACCCCCAAATCAAGCTCAGCAAGTGCATCTACATCACGAACACAGCCATAAATAATGACACCATTCCAGTGATGTTTTACCGCAGATTCAGCAATCATATCGCCCATTAATGCACAACGCATGGATGCACCGCCATCCACAACCAAGACTTTACCAGCGCCCTCTGTCGCCAATAACTCTTTTACACGAGAATTATCTTCAAAGCATTTCACTGTTACGATTTGACCGCCAAACGTTTTGCGCGCCCCATAACTTTTAAAGAACTTGCCATCTAATGAAGGGATCAGCGTTTGAATTTCTTTATCTGGATTGTCATCGAGTAAATCACAAGTTACGAAAGGTACTGTTGTCACGTTAGTTCTCCCTAATTAGGCATTTTGTATGTGTAAATTATCATAAATTTCAATTTTCTGAGTTTGCGTTTGTGCAGCCTCGACCATAGTATGAGCCACTTGCTGTGCTGTCACTGGCTTATATTTAAAAGAATTGGGTACCCAGTGTGAAAATCGTCTATAAAGCTTTTGTGACACATCCTCAAAAAATCTTTTTTCATTTCTTTCACCCAACAATAAAGATGGTCGAATAATTGAAAAGCGATATAAATCTAGTTTCTGAATATAGGTCTCAAGTTCACCCTTAACCCTGTTATAAAAAATTGGTGAACCCGCATTTGCGCCCATAGCACTGACTAAAATTAAATGTGTTTCTGTTGTTTCAAATAAATCTGCAAAGTGCGCATTAATTTCAAAATCAATATTGTAAAAAGCTTCTTTAGAGCCTGCTTTTTTGATGGTAGACCCTAAGCAACTAAAGGCATGACTATAGCCATTCACATCTTGATCATTTAATAACAGAAAATCCTCTAAGACGAATTGCTCAACTTTTTTGTATGGGTTAAATTCAGCAATTTGACGACGAACAATTACGGTAATTTTTTCACATTCTGCAAGCGAATTAAGTTGCTCAATTAAACATTGACCGACTAAACCTGTTGCTCCAATCACAATCGCATTTTTTATCGAATTAGTCATTTTTTAAACAATCTCCTAGATTTACTACTAATCTAACGTTTTATTTCAAATTTTTCTTCAACAAAAATGTTGTCAAAGCATGTCAAGACTTGACTTTGCCGACCTCTTTAATCACAATATGGCACTTGTTTACGGGCTGGTGATAATCCTCTGATGTTGGTTTTCAGATGTGATTTCAGCCCGCCCAGACCAATCTAATCAAGGAGTGCACGAGTGGCAAACTCTGCTCAAGCAAAAAAACGTGCTCGTCAAAACGTTAAAGCACGTAAACACAACGCAAGCTTGCGTTCTATAGTACGTACTTATATCAAACGCACAATCGCTGCAATCGCTACTGGTGAATATGCTGCTGCAACTGAAGCTTATAAAGCTGCGGTTCCAGTAATTGACCGTATGGCTGATAAAGGTATCATCCATAAAAACAAAGCTGCTCGTCATAAGAGCCGTTTAAATGCACAAGTTAAAGCTTTAGCTAACTAATTTATGCATGTAAAAAAAGCCCTTTACAGGGCTTTTTTTGTACCTAAAAATCAATCACTTACACAAGGTATCTACAATATTTTTGAATAAATCAAATGCACTTTATTTTTTAGAGATCATGTATTGACTATCTGCTTATATAGCATTTAGGTCAATTAAATGTTCTTCAATAAATGCTTGTTGCTTTGCAGTGAACTTTGACATATTTCCTCCTGCAAAACTCTAGCCCCCACCTTATAAGCCATTTATCTAAATTAAAGCTTATTAGCTTTTCTATCTCTGATAGCTATCACATTCTCTTTAAAAAAAGGCAAATATTATTTCTACTCACGCCTTAACATGATGTGAAATCAAAACTGTTGCTGTTGACAATATTCCTTCCTGACGCCCTGTAAAACCTAATTTTTCTGTGGTTGTTGCTTTCACACTAATTTGAGTTACTTCAACATCTAACACATCAGCGATACTTTGACGCATTTCCAAATTATGCTTGGCTAGTTTTGGACGCTCACAAGCAACCGTAATATCGGCATTATTCAACACATAGCCACGATCCAAAACCAATTGATAAACGTGTTTTAATAATTTTCGGCTATCTGCCCCCTTAAATTCTGCATCCGTATCAGGAAAATGCTGCCCAATATCACCAAGCGCCAGTGCGCCTAACAAGGCATCACACAATGCATGAAGTACCACATCACCATCTGAATGTGCTTTTAAGCCATGAGTATGAGGAATTTGAATACCTGCCAAAGTAACAAAGTTACCTTCTTCAAAGGCGTGTACATCCATTCCTTGCCCTATACGAATCGGTATGCTCATTTTCAACTCCCTTTATGCAGTTTTTAAGTTTTAAAAATCTTGTATTCGTACTTTCTCTTTCGCTATAGTACGTATGCAAACATTGTGAAAGTATAAGCGATCATGCTGTTGAATACAGAATTTAATCAAATTAAAACACTTTTATCTGGTCTCATTTTGAGCTGTATCAGCACGTCTGCTGTTTATGCACTCCCGATTGACTGCAAACATGAAGACTCTGCTTTATTAAAGAAACTGTGTAGTACACCCTACAAAGAACTTCGTGGTCAGCTTAATGAAAGTTACCTCACCACCTATCTGGTCACTGATGCACCTGTACGCTTAGTCAATGATACCCATCAATTATGGCTTAACCGTTTAAGCCAATGTAAAACTTCAGATTGCATCAAACAACAGTTTGATATTCGCCTTGAAGATTTAAACTTTTACACATCGATGAATCAAAGTCTTACACAGCACTTTATTAAATATGAACATGGAAAAATTGCAAAACAACCGATTCATTTGCAAATACACCAATTAAGTAAGGATCGCATTAAAGTTGAAGGCATTGCATACCGCAATCCTAATAATCGCAAAGAAGCTCAAACCGTTTCATTGCTGGCATATACGACCCCTGAAAAAAAGAATGAAATCTTAGACAACGAACACGACTGTAAATACACATTAAACTTCCAAAAAGCGATTTTATCTGTTTCCACACAACAAAAAGGTTGTGAACGTTTTAGTGGTATCTATCGCCTTTATGATTAGCAATTAAAATACGATCAGGAGAAAATAATGAATATAAAACTTGAGCTTGATCCAGAAAAATTAGCGATATTATCAGAATGCATACAAAACTATGATGTGGGTTCAGACCAAGATGAATGGCCAAATAATATTCTTTCACGCTTTACCCAAGTCTATAATGATGGAACGATTACAAAACATCCAGCACGTCTAAATCACATAATTGATGAGAACGAATTAGCGTTGTGCCAAAGGCTCAGTACTCAAATTGCCAAGATTATGGCAAATGTAGAAGTTGGCATGGGATCGAATTCTGGTGATTATTTTCAAGCATTTTATATCGCCTATCCAAATGGTTTAAGCAATAAGACAATTAGCGCTGAGCTCATTCAACACGCATTTGCCAATACGATTTTTCCGCTTGCAACAATTACGGTAGAACCATTCACTACGAATACAATATGGTGGAATGAAGTTGAACAAGATGGTGAAGGATCACCCGAAAGTTATTTTGAACCTTGGCAAAATATGCGAGCTTGGTTTACTCAACAACAAGATTTTATTGACTCCGCCTTTATCCGTATCGGTGATGCAACATTATTAGAGCAAATTGATGATAAAAACTATCCCAAAGGAACAGTGATTACGGGTTGTGTATTACCAAGGCTTGCCTTAGGTTTAACAGCCAATGGGAGCTTAATAGGGTTGTTTGGTTATGTTGTCCAAACTTAGTTTTTTCTAACATATTCAACCAAACTTGGGCGATATTTAACATGGATAAAAAATTTATTTCGCTACTATTACGCAATCAATTCTATCCACTTTTAAAAGCACAAGGCTTTACTAAAAAAGCTGATGTATTCTGGCAAGTGGATGGTGAAGTGATTCGAATTGTTGATATTCAGCATTTCAAAAAAAGACACTGTTTTCAAATTAATCTAGGCATACATCTTATTCCATTAGGTGAATATGTAATGGGTTGTACGGGGAGACGCTTAGAGTTTGAAAAAATGCGTGATTATGACTGTGCATGGCGTGGTTCAATTATTTCTGGTTTAGTGAATGACTATGATAGTGATTGGTCATATACCCAATCAGAGCAAGATGCGATTCAAATGGTTGAATTTTTAGTTTCTGAATGGAATCGCCAAAGTCAGCTTTTTTTTGGAGAAATGGCACAATGGCCAGAAGATTTCATCAAAAAGGCAACACAGGCAATCAAAGAACCTTTACATCCAAGTGAAATGTGTACTTTATGCTATGTCTCTGCTGCAGCAGGTGATTTGGAACTGGTAAAAGATTTAGCAGAAGTTGCACTTCCCTCTGTCCCTGAGCGTGCAACATCCTTAAAAGCCCGTTTAGAAGCTTTCCTTCAAGACCCAAGTTTGGCTATTCCGCAAATCACCCAATGAATCTCTAAATTCAAACTCAGTGTTTATTCATCAAATTGAAATATTTGTTATATTTTCTAACAACTTTAAATATACGATTTAAATCATTACACTTTATTTCCCGCCCCATTTCACTTATATATAAGTATATATAAATAGTCTGATGACATATTTGTTGTAAATACCGAACACCAAATGATAGAGGATAAAAGGTGTTGCTATGGATTTGAACATGTATATCACCAATAAGTTTAAGAATTTCAATGAGTTTCTAGAAACTCATTGGCATGACTACCCCAATAAATACAAAGAAATCCAAACCTTGTTGTTTTTTCAGGCTTACACCACCACCCCATTTTCTGATAAATTTGAAATCAACATTTACCAAGCTTTAAAATATCCAACACTTAGACATTATTTCCAACTAATTGAAAAATATATTAATACCCCGCCGAAACAACTTTTTCCAAGCTCATTTCATCGCCCTTATGAACACATTTTAAATGAATTAAAATACTTGAGTTTTTATCAGGATCCTTTTGAGGTTCATAAAAAATTAGAAAAAATCAGAGATACCTTCAATAAAATTTCTATACCTGTTTCAAGCCATGACATTTATAGAGACATTTTGCAGCAACTTAGCGCGAGCTTTGAATATATTGCAAACCCCAAAGTTGCAAATGAGCTAAAAACCAAACTGATTTATCAATGGCAAGATATTCATAATTTAGAAACCGTAACGGCTTATAAATCATTAGAAAAAATTAAAAATACTTTAAAAAATTATCAACAGATTGCTCACTCTGACTTCTATTTGAATCTGATACAACTGGGTGAAAATCAAAGGGTCGAATTTAAAGAGCGCACTACAGATTTACTCACCAATCGTAAATCTGACAAATGGGTGAAAGCCTGTTTTGCCTTTATGAATACAAGAAATGGTTATGTGTTTATTGGGGTAGCTGATGATCTAAAAATCGTGGGGGTTGAACAGGAACTTGCTGAACATTTTAATGATTCACTTGATTTAATGAAAAGAAGTTTGATTGATAAACTTGCCCATGAAAGCAATAAAATCTCAAATATTTACACGACTTTGGAAGAAATACAGATTCAAGGAAAAACTATATTGGTGTTCAAATGTAATAAGTCCGATCGCCCTTTATACTATAAAGGTGAATTATTTATGCGAACCAATGGACAAACAACACGAGTCCCACCTGAACTTATCGAAAGTTTTCGTGTAGAATTTTATTGTTAGCCTCGTTACTTAAAACATTGATCGAGAAGAATTAAAATATGAATTATCCCCAGTTTAAATATCATCCCAATGCATACAAACTGAATCTGTTTGAAAAAGAAAATGGTATTTGTTCGATTTGCAATGAACAACGTGATTTAAAGTACGTATGTTCTTTCTATAGCGTAGATGAACCCGATTATATCTGTCCGTGGTGTATTGCCAATGGTGCAGCAGCACAAAAATATGATGGTGAATACAATGATTACTGTGGCATTGAAGGCGTTTCTTCAAACCCAGATGATGCATCCCCGAAAATCGATCCTGAATTTTTAAATGAAATCTGTACCCGAACACCAAGTTATCATAGTTGGCAACAAGAAGTTTGGTTGGTACACTGCAATGAGCCATGCCAGTTTATCGCTTATGCAGATAGTGAAATGCTTAAACCGATTTGGGAAGAAGTCCAAGCCGATATCGAAGAAAATGGTTATCCAGTAGAGCTTATCCAGGATCACCTCAGGATCGATGGTGATTTAACAGGTTATCTGTTTCAATGCCTTCATTGCCAACAACATCGCTTACATATCGATTGTAGTTAAAAAGAGAAATAAAACAGCATACTTGTGGCTCAATAAATAGTAACTTTATCAATCGCCTAGCGAGATAATAATTGAGTCAAATGCTGTTTAATCTCAAGCCACTCTTCTTTCAAAATACTATACATCACCGTATCTCGAACAGAACCATCTTTTCTTAGGGCATCTTGACGTAGAATACCATCACGTTGAGCACCCAATCGTTCAATTGCTTTTTGACTCTTTACATTGCGTATATCCGTACGTAAGGCAACTGAATTGGCGTGCAAAGTCTCAAAAGCATATTGAAGAAGTAAAAATTTACAACTGGTATTGATGTGGCTACGTTGAGCAGATTGGGCATACCAGGTATAACCAATCTCAACCCGACGTACATCCCAAACAAAATCTCTAAAACTGGTTGTACCGACGATACGATGTGTATGTTGATCTAAAACTACAAATGGAACACGTAAACCTTGTGACTTTTGCTCAAGCGCTTTAGCGATATAAGTCTGAATCTGCGTGTAATGTGGCACCGAAGTATATTCTAGCTGCCATAGTTTTCCATCTTTACATACCTCGATTAGCGCCTTTTCGTGCTCAACCTGCAAGGGCAACAGCTGTACATGCGGTGTTTGCAAGGCTGCATAAAGCGGTGAAAAAATATCTTGATTCATAGCAGTTACACCGATGTAGAGGAAGCTCCCCGATTGTCCGCTATATTTTTGAATCTTTTATGATCAAAATATGAAGTTCTCATGACAACTTTTCAAACGAAGGCAAGAGATTATTTTTTAGACCATGATTCCACAACGCAATTCGTTAAAAATTTGAAAATTTAAAACGCTAAAGCCACAGGTTAATTTTAGAATCTAAATCGCCAACGCTAGGCAAATCACACCGAGTAAACCCAAAACTAAACCTAAAGCTGTAACAACTTTGAGTTTTTCTTTAAAAATTACCAAACCTGCCATCACCCCCATTAAGACCACCAAAATATTCATTCCAGCAAAAACAACTGCAGGAGAATCTTTGAGTAAAAGATGAGCTTTGACATACAATGCAATATTGGCAAAATTTAAAACGCCTAACACCAGTCCTGCACATAAATTTTGGATTTTCCATTGTGTCTTTTGAAGTACTAAATAGCCTATTGATAAGACAAAAGAACAGATAAACATCAGGGTGAGTGTGACTGGAAATTGAAGCCCCAAACTGGTTGTATATTTCAATAAAATATCAACTAAGGCATAGCCTCCCCATACACTGAGTAAGTACAGCATGCCCTTTTTATTAATAGATTGATTTGATGCATCCGAATGTGAAAGTACAATACATAAAACTGCAAAAATCCCTAAACCAATACCGATTATTTTTAATTGGTTGAACTGTTCTTGAAATAAAAAATATGCAGCCAAAAGTGATAAAACAACCGATAAACGCTGAGCGATTTCAGTTCTCAGTATTCCTGCACTTTGTAATGATTTAGACAAACAAAAGAAAATACTCGGTAATACAACCCCAAGCCCAACAATCAACCACCAAGGTGTATTTGAAATTGAAATATGCACCAAATCTGGCTTAAACCAAAGATAACTCAATAAACTTGCAATCGCATAATTCCAAGCAATCATCTGTAATGCATCAAAGCCTTTTTGTTTGGTAAATTTTAAAAGCATTGAGACCAACACACTACATAAAGCTGCTGAAAATATGAGTTCCATAATTGAGTTTCATCCGATCAGTTTGTTGGAGAAATTTTCGAAAAATTTATCCCAGAATAACGTTGTCTAACATTTAGCCAGCAAAAAGCCCACTACACTAGAGTGGGCTTTCTATGTTCAATCATCTTTAAAGATTATTTATAACGATCAACCATTTTTTCTAAAGAAATTGGGCGAATTTTGTCTGCATTACCCGCAGTACCAAATGCTGTGTAACGATCTACACAAATTTGTTTCATTGCTTCGACAGTTTCACCAAAGAATTTACGTGGATCAAATTCACTTGGTTTTTCAGCCATCATACGACGCATTGCACCTGTAGAAGCTAAACGTAAATCTGTATCAATATTGATTTTACGTACACCATGTTTGATGGCTTCAACCAATTGCTCAACAGGAACACCATAAGTTTCTTTGATGTCGCCGCCATATTGGTTAATCACAGCCAACCACTCTTGTGGTACAGAGCTTGAACCATGCATAACAAGGTGAGTATTTGGTAGTGCCGCATGAATTTCTTTAATACGGTCAATTGCTAAGATGTCGCCTGTAGGTGGACGTGTAAATTTGTAAGCACCATGCGAAGTACCAACAGCAATAGCTAAAGCATCAACATTAGTATCAGATACAAATTGACGAGCTTCTTCAACAGAAGTTAGTAATTGAGAATGATCAAGAACGCCTTCAGCACCCACGCCATCTTCTTCGCCAGCCATACCTGTTTCAAGGCTACCTAAACAACCAATCTCACCTTCTACTGAAACACCACAAGCATGTGCCATTTCAACAGTACGGCGAGTTACATCGACATTATATTCATAAGAGGTTGGTGTTTTACCATCAGCACCCAATGAACCATCCATCATCACTGATGAAAAGCCTAGTTGGATTGAGCGTTGGCAAACGTCTGGGCTTGTACCATGATCTTGGTGCATCACCACTGGAATATGCGGCCACTCTTCGATCGCAGCTAGAATTAGATGACGTAAAAACGGTGCACCTGCATACTTACGCGCACCAGCAGAAGCTTGCACGATTACAGGCGAATTTGTTTCGTCAGCGGCTAACATAATTGCGCGCATTTGTTCTAAGTTGTTTACATTAAACGCTGGAACACCGTAGCTATGCTCACCGGCATGATCCAAGAGTTGGCGCAATGAAATAAGAGCCATAATATCCTCCCAAGTAATGCCCCATATTCTACATGCTGATTTATTTCAATTCAGCAACAATATTGACTATTTCATAAAAAATCCCCGCGTTTGCGAGGACTTTTAACAAATAACAACATTTAAAAAGATTATTGAGCTTTAGGCGCTTCTTCTTCTGTCGCTGGAGTTGCTGCATCAGCAGGTGCATTGGCTTTCTCAGCAGGAACATCAGTATTTTTTTCATCCAAAACAGGTTGATCAATTGCATCAATCGCAGCTTGTTGTTCTGGAGTCGTATTTGCTGATTCAGTTGCAACAGCTTCAGAAGTAGAAGTTTGTTCCGAAGCTGGCGCTTGTTCTTTTTTAGAACATGCTGTAAGAGCCAAAGGAGCAAGAATAAGAGCGACAAGTGCAAATTTTAATTTCATCACATTTCCCAGTGTTGGTGATTGGATTTATCTTAGTTTATTGCAGTTATATTTCATTTTTATTACTTTAAAGTGAATCAACTTTATGAAAAAAGGCTGACACATGGTCAGCCCTTCATCAAAACGTCATCATTACTTAAATATCAATTACGCACGTTCAAGCAAAACCGCAACTGCTGGAAGGGTTTTTCCTTCAACAAACTCAAGGAATGCACCACCACCTGTTGAAATATAACCAATTTTGTCAGCAACTTCATATTTATCAATAGCAGCCAAAGTATCACCACCACCTGCAATCGAGAATCCTGCCGATTCAGCAATTGCCAATGAAAGTGTCTTTGTACCTTCACCAAATTGATCAACTTCAAAAACGCCAACTGGACCATTCCAAAGAATTGTTTTCGACGTCTTTAAAATCTTTGCAAACATTTGCGCTGTTTCTGGACCAACATCTAAAATCATGTCATTGTCAGCAACATCTTCAACCTTTTTAACCACTGCTTTCGCTTTTGCCAATGAACCTAAGAAGTCTGCAAAATCGATTTCTCCAGCATCCGCAACCACAACATCTGTAGGAAGTGGAACAGATACTTTAGCAGCGATTGCTTTAGCGGTATCAATTAAATCATTTTCACATAATGATTTGCCGACATTGAAACCCGCTGCGGCTAAGAAAGTATTGGCAATTCCGCCACCCACAATCAATTGATCGCAAATGTCTGAAAGTGATGTTAAAACATCAAGCTTGGTTGAAACTTTTGAACCTGCAACAATTGCAACCATTGGCTTTTCAGGTGTTTGAAGCGCACGACCTAAAGCATCTAATTCTGCTGCAAGCAATGGACCTGCTGCTGCAACTTTTGCTAAACGAGCAACACCTTCAGTTGAAGCTTCCGCACGGTGCGCAGTACCAAATGCATCCATGACAAATACATCGCAAAGCGCTGCATATTTTGCTGCAAGATCAGCATTGTTTTTCTTTTCACCGACATTGAAACGACAGTTTTCAAGTAAAACAACTTGACCAGCTGCAACCTCAACACCATCTAAATATTCTGTAAATAATTTAACTTCCTGACCCAATGCCTCAGTCAAATAAGCTGCTACAGGAGCCAATGATTGTTCTTCTTTTGGTTCACCTTCAACTGGACGACCAAGGTGAGAATAAACCATTACCGCAGCCCCTTTCTCAAGGGCTAATTTAATAGTTGGTAACGCAGCGCGTAAACGTGCATCACTGGTAATCACACCATTTTTAACAGGTACGTTTAAGTCTTCACGAATAAGTACACGCTTGCCTGTTAAATCGAGGTCAGTCATACGCTGAAAATTCATGTATAGCTCTCTTATAGATATTAAAAATCGCGTAGATTCTAAATGATTACACAAAAAAAGGTTAGATACTTTTGTAGAAAAGCTGTAGAAATGTTGAGATTTGATTATTATAGGACAAACTTTTTAATTTTATACGCTTATGTCTTTTCATCCAGATCCTAAAATCAATGGTTTAAATGTTTTAGGTGAGCCTTTAGCAAGTTGTTGCTTTTCACCCATCACTGGTTATTTTCGTAATGGTTTTTGTCATACAGCCACAACGGATTTAGGTCAACATACCGTATGTGCTGAAATGACCTCTGAATTTCTCAATTTTTCTCAAAAAGTGGGTAATGATTTAATTACACCTCTTCCTGAACACGGCTTTCCTGGACTTCAACCTGGAGATTTCTGGTGCTTATGTGTCACTCGTTGGGTTGAAGCTTACCAAAATGACATGGCGCCTCGGGTGAAACTACAAGCATGCCATCAAGCTGTTCTGGCATATGTGCCTTTAGATCTTTTAATGGAATACGCAGTATAACTGGGCACATAAGACGAAACATGACTCATTCTGAAATTATTTTGGCATCTTCCAGTCAAACCCGTAAAGATTTAATGAATCGTATAGGCTTGGAGTATCGTTGTATTTCACCTGATATTGACGAGTCTCCAAAAAATGAATCTCATGCAGATGATCTGGCGAAACGCTTGGCTTTTGAAAAAGCTAGAATCATTGCAAAGGCACATCCCAATGCAATTGTGATCGGGTCAGATCAAGTCGCATGGCGTGAAAATGCCCCTCAAGAATTTATTGGAAAACCCTTAGCCATAGATAAGGCAATTCAACAACTTCAAGCAAATTCTGGTAAAAATGTCTTTTTTAGTACTGCTTTAAGTGTTCAGCACTTAGCTACAGGCTTTGAACATACTTTGGTCGAACATTATCATGTGAAATTTCGTGATTTAACGCTTGCAGAAATTGAGCGATATATTGAAATCGACCAACCTTTACATTGTGCTGGTAGTTTTAAATGTGAAAGTCTAGGCATCAGTTTGTTTGAACAAATGATTGGGCAAGACCAAACAACCTTGATGGGTATGCCCATGATTCAGCTATGTGGGATTTTAAGGGAACTTGGAATTCAGATGCCTTAATAAGCTTCTGTTTGTTATGAGATCAATTTTAATATGATTTTCTTACTCAACCTTATATTAATTTATAGCAACCATTTTATTAATTTTTTGCCCTTTACGTAGAATTTCTAAGATAACAAAACCTTTTTTTAAATTATTTGAGGATTCAACAAAACTATTCACATTCATAATATTATCGTTACCTATTTTTAGAATAATATCATTTTTTATAATTTGACTGGCTGCGGGAGATTGAGCTGATATCTCAATTACTTTAACTCCTGTCATTAACCCCACTTTATTTTTTTCATCATCTGATAAGTCTTTTGGGTATATACCAGTTACTGAGTTAAATTTATAAAAATAAGATACTTTGTATTCAATCGAGCTTACCGAACGTTGTGATGACCGAGTTAAAGATCCATTTATATATGTTTGAGAACCACTATTATAACTTTCAAAATCTTTTTGAGATTGAGGAATCTCACTAAAATTTGATAATTTATAATCTGTTACTATTGATGTAACATTGTGATCAGACTTACTGAAAAGAACAATTTCTGCTCCTAGTTTTTTGCATTATTTTGTAACTTGGTAATACTACTGGCATAATTTGAAAAAATTGAACTATCTAGATAAGTTTCTAATTTAATAGGTATATATCCATTTTTGATTAAATTCTCTAAATCTTCCTCAAAATTATCTGTTTTAATTATTTCAGGCTTAGATTGAGCTGGATATTTTTGATTGTTATTTAAATTATTAAAAGACATATTTTCCGCATTAGCATTTGTCACGGTTAAAAGTAAAATCAAGGAAAAAAATTTAAATTTCATATGAAGACCAATTTTTTATTGCTTAAATTTATCCAATTCTATAAGAATTTTTAATAGAAAATCCATAATCCTATGTTAATTATATTTGCTTTTATCTTGCACTACCTTTCATCCCATAAGACAATAGCACATTATAGATTCAAATTTGCTTAGGCTATTTTCATGTCACTTCCTTTAGATGTTCTTGGTGGAATTACTGCTGAACAATTTCTCGCAGAATATTGGCAAAAAAAACCATTATTAGTCCGCAACGCACTTCCCGAAATTGCAGAGATTTTAGTACCTGATGACGTGATGGAGCTTGCACTTGATGAAAACATCACTGCACGTCTAATCAAACAAAAAGACAAAGACCCAAATCAATGGTCAGTAAAAACATCCCCTCTCATCAAAGGTGATTTTCAAAAAATGCCTAAACTTTGGACCTTATTGGTTCAAGCAGTTGATCACTACTCTTTCGACTTGGCAGAACTTTGGAAGAAATTTCCTTTTATTCCTCAATGGCGCCGTGATGACATCATGGTCTCTTACGCACCTAAAGGTGGTTCAGTCGGTCAGCATTTTGACTTTTATGATGTTTTTCTCGTACAAGGCTTTGGACATCGACGTTGGCAGTTGGGACAAATGTGTGATGCTGAGTCTGAGTTTGTCGTAGGACAACCATTAAAGTTGCTCCCGAATATAGAGATCAATTTTGATGAAGTTTTAGCACCCGGAGATTTGCTTTACGTACCTCCAGGCTTAGCACATTATGGTGTTGCAGAGGACGAATGCCTCACCTACTCTTTTGGTTTCCGTATGCCAAATATTGCTGACATGATGGATCGTGTAAGTGATAAATTTGTAGAAGACCAACGCTTACGTAATCCCTTGTTAGATGTATTACGACATAAGCAAAACCCCATTGGGCAAGTGACTCAAGCTGAACTCGAGTATTTAAAAACAGAATTATTGGCTCAATTAAATCAATCTGATGTATTAGAAGATGCGATTATGAGTTTGATGGCTGAACCTAAATATCCTGAAAATATTCCAGATGCGGAAGCAATTGGGACGGGTGATTTGGAAGAAGTACTTGAGCAAGGTTACTTACTCCAAATCGAACCAGCATCAAGATTGATCTATCTTGAACAAAACAATCAACTATTGTTCTGGGCAAATGGTGAATCTATCTGTATTTCTACTGTATTTACACCATTTTTAAAACAGATTGCAGATGGTCACGCTGTAGCATTAAATCCTCAATTATCTGAACAAGAAATTTTAGAAGATATTGCGGGTTTATTGAATGAATCTATCTTGATGCTTGTTCCCACTGATGAATAAAATTCGCAATCTAGCTCTAACAATGCAACGCTTAGATAAAGCCTGAAAATTCAGGCTTTATCTCTATCAATTCACTTTCAACATAATTTTTAAGAAATAATTCCCTCATGTTTGCTCAAGCTGATTTTTGAGTGAGCTTGAGAACTTAACTGATACTTTAATGTCTCATTTTCCTGCTTTAGATTTTTTATTTTAAAAAACTGGAACAATAGCCCGATATAAGCAATAACAACGATCACAGAAACATAAATGGCTAAAAAACTGATACTAGGGTTTAACAATTTTGTCAGAAACTCTTCAAACATTTTCGATTCCTTTTTATTTTCGATACATTATTCGACACACAATATAGGCAAAGTACCTCAAATCTTCAAAAAAAGAAATCATTCCTGTATTAATCTAGAACCATTCTCAAGTCTAACAAATCGTTACTTGAGCTCTTTTGTAAATTTAGGCAACTTAACACCAGATAATGAAAGAGATATTCCAACATGGCAAGCCCTGCGCAAGCAATTCGACATCAACTTTTAAATACATTTTTCTCCCGTTATTCCGTTTGGTTCATTTGTATTTTTCTCTCGTTATTTTTAACTTGGATTATTTTTTTTAATGAAGGTCATTATATCTATTATTTCTTTTCAGACACCGTTCTGAATTTAGCATGGGTTGTTTTCTCGATCCTTGCTGCGATAGGTTTTGCCGACATTATTCAAACACAACATTCTATTCTAAGAAATTACCCTTTGATGGGACATTTTCGCTTTTTCTTTGAAGATATACGCCCTGAAATCCGTCAATATTTTATTGAATCTGATAATGATGCTTTACCCTTTTCACGTGCACAACGAAGTCTTGTTTATCAACGTGCCAAAAATGAAAATGCAGACAAACCCTTTGGTTCAATTATCGATGTATATCAAGAAGATTATCGTTTCTTAACTCACTCGATGACACCTAAAACTCCCGCTGACTTTAATACATTCAGAATCAGTATCGGCAATGATCAATGCACTCAACCCTATAGCGCATCGATCATGAATATCTCTGCAATGAGTTTTGGTAGTTTAAGTGCTAACGCTATTTTGGCTTTGAATACAGGCGCAAAAAAAGGCAACTTTTATCATGATACTGGTGAAGGAAGTCTAAGCCCTTATCACCTCAAACCAGGTGGTGATATTGTTTGGGAAATTGCCAGTGGTTACTTTGGCTGCCGAACTTTAGATGGCAAATTTGATCCTGAAAAATTCAAGCAACAAGCGGCTTTGCCCCAAATCAAAATGATTGAAATTAAACTGTCACAAGGCGCAAAACCGGGTCATGGCGGAATCCTTCCAAAAGATAAAATTACTAAAGAAATCGCTGAAATACGTGGTGTTTCAATGGATGTTGACTGTGTTTCACCAGCGTCGCATTCAGCATTTAGTACACCGATTGAAATGATGTACTTTATTCAGCAATTACGTGAATTATCGAATGGTAAGCCTGTCGGATTTAAACTATGTATTGGTCAGCCTTGGCAGTTTATGAGTATTGTCAAAGCAATGTTACAAACCAAAATTGTACCTGACTTTATCGTTGTGGATGGTTCAGAAGGTGGTACAGGTGCAGCTCCAATTGAGTTAATTGATCATATGGGAACACCTTTGCGTGAAGGTCTACTGTTTGTTCACAATACCCTCGTTGGCGCAGGTTTACGCTCCCAAGTTAAAATCGGGGCAAGTGGTAAGATTATCAGCGCCTTTGATATTGCAAGTACGATGGCAATGGGTGCAGATTGGGTTAATTCCGCTCGAGGCTTTATGTTTGCAGTTGGCTGTATCCAAGCTCAAAGCTGCCACACCAACCAATGCCCAGTAGGTGTCGCAACACAAAATAAAGAACGCCAAAAAGCACTTGATGTTCCATCAAAAGCAGATCGTGTATTCAACTTTCAAAAAAATACCTTAAAAGCACTGGCTGAAATGATTGCTGCAGCAGGATTACAACACCCAGCTGAAATCAAAGCACATCATCTTGCGCAACGTATTAATGACCGTGAAATCAAGAATTATGCTCAATTGCACTTTTGGATGAAAGATGGTGAGTTATTGTGTTGTGAAGATAAAGATGAAGAAAATTTCTATTTTAGAATGTGGAATTTAGCAAGCGCTGAACGCTTTTAAACAACCAGAACTAAGCATCTGATTAAGGAGATCATCATGATCTCCTTTTTTCGATGTTAAATCCTGTACGACTTGGTCGTGCAATTGCAGCTAGATGTACGGGTTTAAAATTGCCTTGCTTCAATTCTTTAAGATTTACCATTTGAAATAATTCAACGGATTGATATCCCAAATAAGCATAAATATCTTTGCTGAATGAAAATTTTAAGAAAACAGCATAACAAAATTGAAAATAATAATAGCCTGCTATACTGATAATAAATGCAACACAGGCTGCAAAAATATCAAATAAGATAAAGCTAACTAAAACAATAAAACCTAATATTAATCTTAGAGTTTCCATATATTTTTCGTGGTTACTTTGTGGGAATGGCGGTCTTTGTAATACCTGTAGCAACTCCTCATCTATGGTTAAATACTGATGATAATCATAAATCAACCAAGCATATTGACCTGTTGAATCCGCTCGTTGAGAAATGATCATCTCTATCTCAGTACCTTGAACAAAGTGGAAATCATCTAAATAACTATAGAAATTTGTTCCTTGCAGATTAAATCTCACTTCAGTTAAAGCATCAGGATATGCAGTGGTTGATTCCCTCTTTTCTATTATATATTGATCCAATATTCCAGAAATGGATTCCACTTTAAATTTGGCAAGTTCATGTTGAGTTAAACCAAACTGGACCAATTTTTGAGTGTGCTGCGCTAATTGAGTTTTTAATTCTCTATCATTTCGACCAAGCCTCAATTGATTGATTAAGCTTAAATCATACAATTGATCAAACTCATAGAAATATGAATTCGTGAGTTTTAAACTGTCTAAAGTTCTTTTACTCAAGACAGGTAGCTTTAACATATGAAACAAAGCTTCAATATTGCTGGTTTTTTGTCGATTTAATTTTAGACATTCAAAAATAAAGTAAACAAAGCAACTGACCAAAGTCAGTATTGCCAAATGCATAAACGTATCAAAATAATAAATAGTTCCATCCATAAAATATTGATAAAAAGGATATACAACGACAGCAAACAACAAAACAGCCATGCTAAAACTGAATGATTTACGCAAATTCAATACTGCATCAAAGTGATCAACTGATTGAATCTGATCATTCAAATAAAGTATTTGCTTGGTTTTATTGAATACCGCATATATATCCTTATCCAAAGAATTAAAAATTACTTGGACATCATCGTGTAATTCAAAAACTTGTGATTGTATTTTCGTCCCACGATATTTTCTTTTTTCAATTTTTAAGATGAATATCCCTGTTGCTGTATATTCTACAAAACTAATATTTCCACTTTCTTCAGCAAGATTATCTATATGCATCATTTCTTATAAGCTTAAATTCTATCTAAAGATATTGTTTAACCATATCTTTTTCATATTAAAAACAGCAATTGATTATAACCCGAATATTGATGGATACTGATAACAAAATAAAGTTTTAAATCATCATTTTTCTACACATTACATTTTAGTTTAAAATATCAGTACCTGGTCATTTTACATCTACCAGTAAATGCTCACCTATCACATTTCATCATCCAAACAGGAGGATAAATGGTTAAAAACATATCAACATTTTCTCAGATTCCTCACTCTATAAAAAAGCAGAGAAAGAACGAATTTTAAATTTAATCAGGTGTTGAAAAAAGTGAACAAATAAAGTCTGTAGTTATACAACACATGAATTACTTAAAGACTACGTTTAGTTGGATAAAAATTATGCAAAATAACAAACACGCATCAAAAGAATATCAACTCATGCACTTTTTAAAATACTTATCCATCGGCATGACTCTTACAATGTCATTACATTGTTATGCTACTGTGGGAGGGGGTCAACACATTGAAGTACTCGGCTATGAAACAAAAGAACAAAAACTTTATTTACTCAGACATTTTGAAGATGAAAGTGGACGCCTAGCACAATTATATTATTACCAGTTAAATAGCAAATCACCAGATCGTTTGATTGAAGTTAAATCCCTCTACGTTCATCCTAAAACTCACCAAATTGATTATGATCAAGATGGTACTCAATTTGAAAAAGACCTCGCGAAAATAAAAAAGCGATTGATACCTCTGCTTACTGGCAATGCCAATACGGCAAAAATTCAGATCGTGAAAAGTCAAACACGATACGTTCCTGCTTGGCATGATCAATCAGAAAAGATTCCTCAGTATAAAACATTATATAGGGTTAGCACTGCTACGTTAAAAAGCAGCAATCAACAAGCACTACAGTATGCACAAACAATAAAAATCACACAAAATTATGTCATACCTAATCAGAATAAGATGTTAGTTATTGTCAAATATTACGGTATTCCTGAAGAAACAGGTTATGATATTGAAGATCCTGTTTTATTATTACCTGCAAAATGATGAGGCAAAAATGTCAAAAATAATCGCATCAAGCATTTTACTGATGTTCAGTTGTGCAGCTTTCGCAAATGATTACAGCAATATTACGCTGCAAGTTCTCGGTTATGATTCAAAGACTAAACATGTATTTGTTGTTGAAAATTCAAAAAGTTATTCCTTTCCTAAAGTTTACTATTATCCCCTAAACGAGAAAAAGTATGATTTGCCAAAATATGATGAAAGATTCTCTGCAATTAAAGACCAAGCCACATTTAATCAAGCATTAGTCAAGATTCATACCCAACTTAAGCCACTTAAAGCATTAGATGTGCGTGATTTTAAGCTTAATTTACTTGAACAAAATGTCTCATCAGCACAAGGTACAGAATCATTGAGTAAAGTATACAGCTCAATATTCACAGTTCTGAATGCCGAAAATCAAAGTAAAGCAATGAATTTAACTAGTTACAACACTGACATTAAACTGAAACAAGCTTTTGAACTACCAAAAAACAAAGGTACTCTGATTACTTTTGAATCTCTGAGCTTACCGTTTGATGAGGGGTATACACGTGAAGAAGTTGTGATTCTTTTCCCTAATGGTCAGCTTCCTCAATAAGTAAAGCCTCTTAGGAGGCACTACTATAAAATAAACATATCATCATCCATCAATTTTATTTGGCGTCATTAAAACATTCTTAACATACAATAAATCCATATCCATCTTACTTTCCTGTAAGTTGTTAAGGATTGAATCCTCATGATTACTCAAGGAATATGCTTTTAATTTTCTAAAATTCATATTTAAAACTCATTACATCTCGCCCCCCAGATGAACGTTATCAAGTATAAAATTATACTAACAAAGTATCATTTACCTCTAAAAATCATGATCTAATAATTAAGTTTAAATAAAAAATAAACGTTTTATATGCTTTTTATCTGTTCTCGATCCAATGATGTGAAACCGCAATCACTTTATAAATTAAGGAAAAGTTATGAAATTTGAAATCAACAACCCTAAAAAAACTGCACTGTTGATCATAGACATGGAAAACGATTTTGTTAAACCTGATGCATCTATGTGGGTCCCAATGGCAACAGAAATTGTTCCCAATATAAAAAGTTTAGTTACCATAAGCAGAGAAAAAGGGTTAACAATAATCTATACAACTCATGTACATCAAAAAGACCGAAGCGATATGGGACTAATGTCAGATTTTTGGTCTCCGATAGATCAACAATCAGCTTTGGTAGATCACACCGAAGGTGTTGAAATTTACCCTGATCTTGCACCGCAAAAAGATGAGATTGTTATTAAAAAAAATCGTTACAGTGCTTTCTACAACACCGATTTAGATCAGTATCTAAAAAAATTAGGAATTGAGACGCTTATTATTACAGGAACAGTAACAAATATGTGCTGTGAATCGACTGCCCGTGATGCACATTTTAGAAATTATAAAGTGATTTTTGTATCTGATGGTACAGCCACTATGGATCATCCCGATCTGGGTGCTGGAGCAATGAGTGCACAAGCGGTTCAAAAAGCGACTCTAACAAGCCTTTCACTCTGTGTTGCAGAAATTGCATCAACACATGAGGTGATAAAAAGATTATCGTTTTTTCGTTGAACAATACATAGATAAAGCCTGAATTCAGGCTTTATCTATAAACATGCGAATAATTGAAAATTAGGCAGCTGAACGTTCAGCGATTGGAACAACTTTACGAAGTTCTGGTCCTGTATAATCCGCACTTGGACGAATAATACGATTGTCTGCACGTTGTTCCATGACATGTGCAGCCCAACCAGTAACACGAGACATCACAAAAATTGGGGTAAACAATTTAGTCGCAATATCCATAAAGTGATAAGCAGATGCATGGAAGAAGTCTGCATTACAGAACAATTTCTTCTCACGCCACATCACTTCTTCACAACGAACAGATACTGGATAAAGTACTGTATCACCTACATCTTTTGCTAAACGCTCAGACCAAATTTTGATAATGCCGTTACGAGGATCGTTGTCTTTATAGATCGCATGACCAAAGCCCATGATTTTTTCTTTACGCTCAAGCTTGCCCAGCATTTCACGCTCAGCTTCTTCAGGAGAGGTCCAGTTTTCAATCATTTCCATAGCCGCTTCATTTGCACCACCATGCAATGGACCACGAAGTGAACCAATTGCACCTGTAATACATGAATGCATATCAGACAAGGTTGATGCACAAACACGTGCTGTGAATGTAGATGCATTAAACTCATGCTCAGCATAAAGAATTAACGAAACATTCATCACTTGTTCATGCAATTCATTCGGTTTCTCACCACGAAGTAAATGCAGGAATTGAGCGCCAATTGAATCATCATCGGTATTTTCTTCAATACGCACGCCATCATGGCTAAAACGATACCAATAACAAATGATTGCTGGCAAAGTCGCTAGAATACGATCTGCAACATCTTGCTGTTGTTCAAATGACTTTTCTGTTTCAAGATTACCTAACATTGAAACGCCTGTACGCATCACATCCATTGGGTGTGAGTCAGCAGGAATACGTTCCAAGACTTCTTTTAACGCTTGTGGTAATTGACGCAAAGATTTTAATTTTGCCTTATATGCAGCCAATTGTTCTGCGGTCGGTAATTCACCAAAGAAAATCAGATAAGCAACTTCTTCAAATTGGCAATTTTCTGCAAGGTCTTGCACATCGTAACCACGATAGGTTAAACCTGCGCCACTTTTACCTACAGTAGAAAGTGCTGTTTTACCAGCAACTTGACCGCGCAGTCCTGCGCCTGTGAGTACTTTTCCTTCAGCCATTTTATTATTTCTCCTGCGTGAACAGCTTGTCTAGAGTATTTTCAAAAGTGTGATAATCAAGGAATTCGTAAAGCTCTTTACGTTGTTGCATGGTATCCAATACATTGACTTGAGTACCATTTTCACGAATAGATCGAAAAACTTCGAGTGCAGCTTTTTGCATTGCACGTGTTGCAGATAATGGATATAGCACCATGCTAATGCCCTGCTCACCTAACTCTTCAGTGGTGTAATACGGGGTATCACCAAATTCGGTGATATTGGCAAGTACAGGTACACCTACTGCATCACATACGGTTTTATACATAGTGATGTCCGTCATGGCTTCAGCAAATATTGCGTCAGCACCCGCTTCAACACAGGCACATGCACGGTCAATAACCGCTTGTAATCCTTCTTTTTGTAAGGCATCTGTACGTGCCATTACGACAAAGTTTGAATCGGTTTTAGCATCGACTGCTGCTTTAATACGATCGACCATTTCTTGCTGAGAAACGATTTCTTTATTTGGACGGTGCCCGCAACGCTTTTGCGCCACTTGATCTTCAATATGAACAGCAGCAGCACCTGCACTAATCATTTGTTTTATTGTACGTGCAATATTAAAAGCACCGCCCCAACCTGTATCAATATCGACCAATAATGGTGTGTCTACACGTTCTGTAATACGGCGAACATCTTCCAATACATTGTCTAAGCTCGTCATCCCTAAATCTGGTAAACCATATGAATAATTGGCTACCCCAGCACCTGAAACATAGATTGCTTTATAACCCACTTGTTTCGCCATCATTGCGGCATAGGCATTGACTGTACCAATGATTTGTAATGGTTTTTCCACTTCTAGCGCTTGTCTAAATCTTAAGCCTGCAGACGTTTGTTGTGTCATATTCCCTTCCACAGTGGTCACTTGTTTATTGAGTTTTGAGTATAGCCATAATTTGTAAATCGCATATGACCATTTAGGTATATTACTCTAAAACTTTAGTCAAAGAAAAATGAATTTTGATTCATTTTTTCAGTTTAATGCACAATTTCTAACCAAACAAGACAAATCAATACTGACAAAGAAATTTATTGACATTTTTGCTATAATAATTAAAACGTACTTTTTATTCGCAATTTATGAACCAAGATTTAGCACATATTGAAGCCTCTGGATGTGATTTTCCACAAACAAAACGTGGTCATGAACGTCGTTTGGCATTATTGATTAGTGCAAATCAACTTTTTTTGGAACATGGTTATGATGCGGTGTCACTCGATGACATTGTCAATCATGCGGGTGGTTCAAAGGCGTCGATTTATAAGTATTTCGGCAATAAAGAAGGTCTATTTACCGCAATTTGCGATTATCGCCGTGATCTTTTTTTTAAAGATATCTGCCGACCGTTCAACCCATCATGTAATGATCTTCGTGCTTATCTAATTACCACCTTAATCACCTTCTATAAGCATATGATCATGCCCGATAACATTGCATTTATACGTCTGATCTTTGAACGCTCACAAAAAGATCCACAATTGGCACTCTATATTCATGAAAAGGGTCCCAAACAAGTCCAACTTTCGATTGCCAGTGCTTTAGAACGTTATGCAGAAAACCAAAAACTGGTCTGTGAAAATCCACTTTATTCAGCACAATTCTATTTTGGCATCCTTAGAAATTTAGAATGGCGAATCTTGATGGGGATTGAGATTAAAGATTCTGATCAAGAAATACTCGATTGCATCAGTTATTGCGTAGATCGCTTCCTACAAGGGCATCAAAAGGTCTAATTTTTTTGCGTTTTCATATTCATATAGTATATTAGATGATTCTCCTTTTTATTTTCATCAACCAACAATGAATTGTTGGTCAATTCGCTATTGGCTTTGACTAGACAATTATTGTGGAGTAACCATGGCTCTACGACATTTTCTTACTTTACGTGACTTATCCACTGCTGAACTGAATCGCATCATCGAACGCGCTATAGAGTTAAAGCGAAAACAGCACAATAACGAAGTATTCCAACCTTTTGTTGGAAAAGTCATGGGGATGATTTTTGAAAAGTCGAGCACCCGTACTCGTGTCTCCTTTGAAGCTGGTATGAGCCAGTTTGGTGGCAGTGCAATTTTTCTATCATCTCGTGATACACAGCTTGGACGTGGTGAGCCGATTGAAGATTCAGCTCGTGTCATTTCTAGCATGCTTGATATCGTCATGATTCGTACTTTTGGTCATGATATTGTCGAACGTTTTGCTGAATATTCTTCTGTGCCTGTGATCAATGCATTGACCGATGACCATCACCCATGCCAGTTATTGGCTGATGTACAGACCTTTGTTGAACATCGTGGTTCAATTGAAGGAAAGACAGTGGCTTGGATTGGGGATGGCAATAATATGTGTAACTCCTATATTGAAGCAGCACATATGTGGGGTTTTAAATTAAAAATTGCTTCGCCAAAAGGTTATGAACCAAAACCAGAATTTCTTTCTGAGTTTGCCCATTGTGTTGAACTGTTTGAATCTGCTGAAGATGCTGCTGTAAATGCAGACCTCATAGTCACCGATGTTTGGGCAAGTATGGGACAAGAGGAAGAACAAAAAATTCGTGAAAAAGCTTTCGCTGCTTATCAGGTCAATGAAAAATTGATGGATTTAGCACATCCTGATTGTTTATTTATGCATTGTCTTCCTGCACATCGTGGTGAGGAAGTTTCTGAAAATATGTTGGATCATAAAAATGCAGTGGTGTGGGATGAAGCAGAAAATCGCTTACATGCACAAAAAGCATTGGTTGAATTCTTGATCAATGAAAACTTAAAAAAAGATTAGTTTTCTAAAGTTATGATCAAATCATATCTATAAAATAAGCACCTCAATCGGTGCTTATTTTTTATCTATCGATGCTAATCAATAAACTTCAAATTTTAATATCCACTAAATCGCTTGAATACACCTAGAAATGCCTGATTGAAAAGAAATTAACTAGATTTTATTTTTCCAATACGATAGATGTAAATTATATGATCATAAGGATAACAACATCGCCATGAAAAAATTAATACTGTGTAGTTTGTTGGTTAGTGTCGCTTTTCCTTTAAACGCTAAGAACTTGACCATTACGCTTGATCTGTATGAAAGTTATGGCACAATGAATCAAGAACAAAAAAACAGCTTATTTAATCGTCCAATTGTAGGTGAAGCATTTTATCTGCCTCGACATAGTATTGTGGGTGTCACTGGTAGCATAAAAAAATGTGGTTTTTTAAGCTTTCCCTGTTTTAAAAAGAAATCCAAGCAAATTCAAATTAATGCAGTCAAAAACTTAGCAACAAATACGCTGACCTTTCAGGTTCCACTTTCTACTGGTACTCTATATAAATTAGAAAGCTTTACTGTGATAATTCCATTTAAACATAATATAAGTTCATCTGATGGACTTGTTATTCGTGCAAGCGGATCTGAGCATCATCGGTTGATTCAACCAGTCTCTATAGGTAATGGCTTTGAAGGTTTAAAGGGAACGCTCAGTTTTAGTCAATCTGGATTTTCAACTCTTGATACTGTTGCAGGCGCGATAGATCCAAATCAGACGCCGCCCTACCAGTTTTTTAAAACACATCCATATTTAGGGTATTTTACCAACCAAAATATCAGAGCAATTCCAAACTATATTTCGAGTGATCTAAAATCACCTTATCCAGCGGAAATTGCAAATTTGGAAAAAATCTACTCAGCAAAGCGCTTTGATGCTCAGCTAGACGGTCATCAATTTACTGCTGTAGAAATAAGTGCCAAGCAAAAAAAGGATCTAAAATGTAAAAGTACTTTTGGGGATTACAAATACACGTTATTTTTTATTGATGGACAGCTCAGCTATTACAGTACAACTCTCGCTGACATGAGGACATGTGAAACTCGCTATACCACAGCGATTTGGAATGAGCATGGTGAAGTATATGATTATCAAGTACATAAATCTTCAAGTGCCCAACCATTTCAATATGGAGGATGGCGGAATACATGCAATATAGAAAACAATTCAAATATTGGTTTTTGCAATATACAACCACCTGATCAACACGCTTTAAAGCATTTTGAAAAAGAAGCAAATCGAGTTCTGCATTTTTTCCCAATACCTTAACATAGGTGAATGATGTAAGCTTTTGATAAAAGTAAGTCACAACACTGGTACATATTGTTTGATTGAGTATAATAAATCCATATTTTTAATAAGTGTATTATTCAAATGAATTTCAAAATAATATCTTTATCGATCACTACTTTTTTACTCACTCAATCGATCCCAAGTTATGCAACTGAATTGGATGACTATTTAATTCAAAATCAACTTATTGAACAAAATTACAAAATTAAGGATTCAAAAAATTTAGATGATGTTTTAAATGCCTTAAGTGATGAGGATTCACGTGTACTACCCGTTCAAATTGACCAAAATACTGTGATCGAAAAAATACGTTTGTATCATGATCACATTGATCTCGAAGGACTTATTACATCCGAAAATTTCAAACAGTTTGCTGATAGTATGGGGAAAGAAAAAACTCAGCAATTTCTCATGCAAGGTATGCTTGAAAACTGTGGTTTAATTTTTGAAAATGAATTCCAAAGACGAAATCCCTATTATGTGAAAATGAAACTAAGTTCAGCAGAAAAAGTATATGAGCTAAAACTTAAAAATGATCAATGTCAATTTTAAAATTGACATTTCCACGCTTCAACAGTTTGATAGAACAAGATGTTGAAGCGATATTCCCAAGAAACCCTGTTTATCTATGTTTTAAAAAATAATTTACAAATATGTTAAAATTGAAATAATTTTCAATATTTTAGCTAACTGTAACAATTTTGTCATGTAGAATACTTACTATGCCCATCAAGGTCGTTAAGACAGTTTCAAATGACGCAGATCATGCCCGCTTCAAAAAATTTATCCTCAACTGAATTTCAACACAGTTCAAGTAGCTACATCAATCGTGAAATTTCATTGCTAGAATTTCATAAACGCGTATTGGCACAAGCCAAAGATAAAAATCATCCCTTACTTGAACGTTTAAATTTCTTAATTATTTTTTCACGTAATTTGGATGAATTTTTTGAAATTCGTGTAGCTGGACTCATGAAGCAAATTGACTTCAAAACCATTACTAGTGCGCCTGATGGTATTCCCAATGAAGTGATCATTGAACAAATCTCAGCAAGTGCTCACCTTGCGATTCAAGAGCAATATGACACTCTAAACCACATACTGTTACCAGAACTTGAAAACTATGGCGTTAAATTCATCCAATATCACAATATCTTAGAAAAACATCTGGATTGGATTAAGCACTACTTCTTTAAACAAGTTCAGCCTGTCGTTACCCCTATCAGCTTGGATCCAGCACATCCATTTCCTCGACTGGTCAATAAAAGCTTAAATTTTATTGTCACCTTAGAAGGAAAAGACGCATTTGGTCGACAAATTGAATTGGCAATTGTTCCTGCTCCACGTTCATTACCGCGTGTGGTGCGTCTACCTGATGAACTGACAGGTGGCGAAGAACATTATATTTTGCTGTCTGCAATCATCCAACAACATATCAGCGATTTATTCCCAGGAATGACTGCAACGGGCTGTTACCAATTTCGCGTGACACGGAATGCTGATTTGACACTCGCAGAAGATGTTGATGACCTCGCTGTTGCTTTGAAAGACGAGTTATCCTCACGGCGTTTTGGTCGTGCGGTTCGATTAGAAATTGCTGACAATTGTCCTCATTCAATCAATCATTATCTTTTAGAACAGTTTGATCTTGATCCACAACACCTATATCAAGTGAATGGTCCTGTTAATTTGACCCGATTAATCACCAACTTTGATATTCCTGAATTACGTTTTAAACCTTATCAAGCTGTTATTCCTAAAGCACTTCGAAATTCGAATAAAATCTTTGAAGTACTGACTAAGCAAGATGTACTTTTACACCATCCGTTTGATTCATTTAAACCCGTCATTAACTTATTGCGTGAATCGGCACAAGATCCAAACGTACTTGCCATCAAGCAAACCTTGTACCGTAGTGGACCTGATTCAGAAATTGTACAAGTGTTGGCAGAAGCTGCTCGCAATGGCAAAGAAGTTACGGCAATCATTGAATTGCGTGCTCGCTTTGATGAAGAATCCAATATTACAGTGGCTAATATTTTGCAAGAAGCTGGTGCAGTTGTGGTTTATGGAATTGTTGGCTACAAAACCCACGCCAAAATGATTTTAATTGTACGGCGAGAAGCTGGAAAACTAAAACGTTATGTTCATCTTGGCACGGGAAACTATCATGCTGGAAATGCGCGTATGTACACCGATTACGGTTTACTCACGACACATGAAGAAATCTGTGAGGACGTTCATAAAATCTTCCAAGAACTAACTGGTATGGGGAAACTGTTAAAGCTGAAAAAATTATTTCATGCACCCTTCACCTTACATGCACAGCTTTTGCATTTAATTGAACAAGAAACAGCACATGCCAAAGCAGGTAAAAAAGCCAGAATTATCATTAAAGTAAATGCTTTAACTGAACCAAAACTCATCTCAGCATTGTATACAGCCTCACAAGCTGGTGTAAAAATTGATTTGATCATACGTTCAATCTGCTGTTTAAGACCGCAAATACAAGGGCTTTCCGAAAATATTCGCGTGCGTTCGATTGTAGGACGCTACCTGGAACACACCCGAGTTTATTATTTCTATAACGATGGTCAGGATGAGTTGTATTGTGCCAGTGCAGACTGGATGGGCAGAAATCTGTTTTCACGTGTTGAAACCTGCTTCCCAATCGAAGATAAAAAACTTAAAAAGCAAATCATTGACTATGGTTTACTCAGCTATCTAAAAGACAATGTTCGCGCTTGGGAATTAGATGCAAATGATCAATGGCATGCAATAAACCCAAAAGCTGCAGAAGAAGTACATATTGCACAACAAGTGTTAATGCAACAACGTACACTTCCAACCACAGCTTAAACAACAATTACTTCACTTAGCAAAATCATATGTATTCTCCAGCCTTTCTTTTATCTTTTAGAAGAAAGGCTATTTTGATTAACTCAGATGAAGTGCTGATCATGTACCACAAAGTGCATTCAATATTTGTGTATTTTTAACTGTGTTTAAAGACCGATTCCATCAATAATGCCCTGTTGTTTAAATGCTTGTAATTCATTATCAGTATAGAGTTGCCCTAAAATCTCTTTTGTATGCTCTCCCAAACGTGGGGGAGCATTGCGATATTGAATCGGTGTTCCTGACATTTTGATCGGTGAACCAATCATTTTAAAGTCAGTATTATCCGCATGTGGAATATTGACAACCATGTTACGAGATTGGATTTGCGGCTCTTGTAAAGCATCTGCAACAGAATTAATCACACCTACAGGCACTTTGACAGCATGAATGGCATCTACCCAATGTCTAGCATCATGCGTCAGGAAATATTCAGACAAAATCGCTATTAATTCATGCCGATATTTCACCCGATCTTGATTACGAAGGTAATTTGAATTTTCCAATAATTCAGGTTTGCCTATCGCAATACACAAATCTTTAAATTGCTTGTCATTTCCACAGGCAATAATAAATTCTTTGTCTCGCGCTTTAAAAGTTTGATATGGCACGATATTAGGATGACTATTGCCCATCCGTTTAGGTGTACAACCTGAACTTAAATAATTCATTCCTTGATTCGCTAAACCAGCAACCTGTACATCGAGTAGTGCTAAATCAATGTACTGACCTACTCCTGTTTGCTGGCGAGCAATAATCGCAGCTTGAATCGCAATGGTTGCATATAAACCTGTTTGAATATCCACAACCGCTACACCGACTTTTTGTGAACTTGCGCCCAACTCACCTTCTTGTTCTCCCGTGATACTCATCAATCCTGACATGCCTTGGATGATAAAATCATAGCCTGGCTCTTCAGCACGTGGTCCATCTTGACCAAAGCCTGTAATTGAGCAGTAAATTAGCTTTGGATTAATCTGGCTCAAAGTTGCGTAATCCAAACCATATTTTTTTAATGATCCGGCTTTAAAATTTTCGATGACCACATCCGCGGTTTGAGCAATATGTTGTACCAGTTTTTGACCTTCTACAGTTGCAATATCAATGGCAACAGAAGATTTGTTCCGATTTGCAGATTGGTAATAACCTGACTCCCGAGTAGTTTGACCATGTTGATTCAGCATCCAAGGTGGTCCCCACATACGGGTATCATCTCCCACTTTAGGGCGTTCGATTTTAATGACTTCTGCACCTAAGTCTGCCAACACTTGCCCACACCACGGACCTGCAAGTACTCTACTGAGATCTAAAACTCGAATTCCTTTTAATGCACTCATTTATTTTGCCTCTATTCGAGGAGTGATGAACACTCCCTCAAACTCATGATTGAATCGGACTTACAAACAATTCGTTATATTTACGATATGCCATAAGCGCTTAATATGCTTAGATCAATAACTATTGTTGTTGTGGATCATATTGACGATCTTTAATAAATAATCCAGGAAGTACCCCTGCGACAAAATATGCAGCCCCCATAACAATAAAGGCAGTCATAAAAGTCCCTCCTGAGGCTAAAAATCCGATGGTTGCTGGCGCAATTGCAGCACCAACACGTCCAATGTTATATGCACCGCCAATTGCTGTACCACGAACGTCAGTCGAGAATGATTCTGCCATATAGGTTGCATTCACACCGTAAGGAATTCCATACAGGAAGCCAAACGTGACCAATAAATACAAAATATTGTCTGGTGTATTAAAGAAAATAATGATTGGAAGGAAAATCGCACTGGCAAGCGTACCAAATACAAATACTGCTCGACGATTAAATTTATCTGCGAGATAACCTGCCAATATTTTGCCTAGAATCATCGCTGTATATGAACCTACCATATAGCTGGTTAGATTTTTAAAATTCATATGCACTTCAGTTTCAAGATAGCTTGGCATCCAGTTATTGATACCGTAATAACCAAATTGTAAAAAGAATGCCGTCGTCATCCATAGTAAAAACATTTTACGATGTTTAAAGTTGGCAAAAATCTGCTTGTAGATGCTGCCACTTTTTGGTTTTTCTCGAATTACAACTTCAGGCGTCTTTTTCGTTTGCATTTGATCAATTTTGGTCAACTGCCAAGATTTTGGTTCTGGAACAAATCGTTGTAAGAAAATATTGATAAATGCAGGAATGACTGTAATGAAAAATAATACACGCCAACCATGTTCTGGAATAATCGCACCCGCCAAAAGTGTTGCTACAATGTATCCTACTGTTTGCCCAGTCTGTAATGTACCCAATACAGTTGTGCGATAAGTAGTAGGCACATACTCAGCCATTAAGGTATTACATGCCATATATAACGCACCGATTCCTAATGCACCAATAAAACGCAATGCCATAAATTGCTCAAAGCTTTGCGTAAAACCTAACAGACATGTTGCTACGGAAAAGAAGGTCACCGAATTTGCAATGGTGCGCACCCGACCAAACTTATCACAAGACCACCCTCCTAAGATTCCACCAATCCCCATTCCTGCTAATGATGCACTCCCTAGAGCACCCGCTTGAAAAGTAGATAATGCAAACTCACCCTTTAAACTGGTTAAACTATAGGACAACAACATAATATCTACGCCATCAACCACCATGGCAAAATATGCAAATAACAATGCCCATTTCCATGTGTTGGGTCCTATTTTTTCATAAGTCCCAATATTCGAAGGCATTGTGCCTTTTGCTGTAATTGCAACAGATTGAACCTCATTGTTCATTTTTCCTTTACCTCATTTTCCCAAATGAGTCATCGCTTATCTTTCATCTTTACTCTACTGCTTTCTTTATTATTTTTATTGAGTACCATCTAGGAGTGAAGTTAGGGTATTTAAGTAGAATAGTTAAAGATAATGAGATATTTTCACGATGAATCCTTCTATCGTATATATGTTTACCTTATTTTTGTGAAATTTAAGGTAAAAAAAGCCTTAAGGGATGCTGATTCAACATCCCTGTTTTAAAACTTATAAATTAATTAGAAAAAGCAGCGATACCCGTTTGTGCGCGTCCAAGAATCAAGGCGTGGACATCATGTGTACCTTCATAGGTATTAACCACTTCAAGATTGACCAGATGGCGAGCAACCCCAAATTCATCACTGATGCCATTTCCGCCCATCATGTCTCGAGCAACACGAGCAATATCTAAGGCTTTACCGCAGTTATTACGTTTAATTAAGGAAGTTCCTTCCACCGAAGCAATTCCCTCATCTTTCATACGTCCAAAGCGCAAAGCAATTTGTAAACCTAGTGCAATTTCGGTTTGCATATCTGCCAACTTCTTTTGCACCAATTGGTTTGCTGCCAAAGGACGACCAAACTGTTTGCGATCCATTGTATATTGATGAGCAGTATGCCAACAGAACTCAGCAGCACCCATTGCACCCCAAGCGATGCCATAACGAGCGCTGTTTAAGCAAGTAAAAGGACCCCTTAAACCACGAATTTCAGGAAATGCATTTTCTTCAGGAACAAAAACATTGTCCATGACA
The DNA here is from genome assembly GCF_000335555.1 of Acinetobacter sp. WC-743. Taxonomy (NCBI): domain Bacteria; kingdom Pseudomonadati; phylum Pseudomonadota; class Gammaproteobacteria; order Moraxellales; family Moraxellaceae; genus Acinetobacter; species Acinetobacter sp. WC-743. The sequence continues at coordinate 74,515 of NZ_AMFQ01000060.1, forward strand.
ATTTCACCAGTAATCGAGGCACGCAAACCCACCTTGCCATGGATTGCAGGTGCTGAAAGTCCTTCCCAACCTTTTTCTAAAATAAAGCCCCGAATCTCACCAACATGACCTTCCGCTGAAACTTCCTTTGCCCAAACCACAAATACATCTGCAATTGGACTATTGGTAATCCACATTTTCGCACCCGTCAGACGATAACCACCTGCAACTTTTTTTGCCCGTGTAATCATACTTCCAGGGTCAGATCCATGATCAGGTTCGGTTAAACCAAAACAGCCAATAAACTCACCAGATGCCAGTTTTGGTAAATATTTCTGCTTCTGTTGTTCTGAGCCAAATTCATTAATAGGTACCATCACCAATGAACTTTGTACACTCGCCATTGAACGATAGCCCGAATCCACACGCTCGATTTCACGGGCAATCAGACCATAACTCACATAATTAAGCCCTGCACCGCCATATTGCTCAGGAATTGTAGGTCCTAATAACCCCAATTCTCCCATTTCACGAAAAATTGAAATATCTGTCTGTTCATGGCGAAACTGCTCAAGCACTCTAGGCATCAATTTATCTTGTGAATAGGCATAGGCAGCATCACGGATCATACGCTCTTCTTCAGTGAGTTGCTGTTCCAATAAAAAGGGATCTTGCCAATTAAACTGTACACGTGGTTTTTTTGCTGAATTGACCATTTGATTCATCGCATCCTCTGCTTGATGTATTTTGTGTTCTTGTCCTTGATGTTATGTGTGAAAAATCATTCTTTCAAACGATAAATTCTCATTCAGATATTCCATTTATGCATATCTTATGTTCTTATAAATCTAAGAATAAATCATATTTTATTGTTGAAATAATCCATACAACTGCTCATCTTGCTGTATTTTTATAGGCTTTTTAGAAATATTAAAAATTATGGAACTATTGTTGATGATTTATTTTTGCTAAAACGACATCTGCAGATGTTCAGTGTGACTTCGAAATAAACCAAGCTATTCAAGGAAAGAATATGCGTAGAATGATTCCCTCATTACAATCTTTAATTTGTTTTGAAGCTGCTGCGAAACATTTGAGTTATACCTTTGCTGCACAAGAATTGCATCTCACACAAAGCGCAATCTCTCGTCAGGTCCAGCAATTAGAAGATTTTTTGGGGCTACATTTATTCAATCGAACTCGACATGGCGTTGAACTAACCCAAGCAGGTGAACACTATTATAAAAATATAAAATCTCATTTATTGGGTATTGAACAAAGTACGCTTGATTTAATCAGTCATAAAGGTTTAGGCGGTACATTAAAGCTCGGTGTGGTTCCAACATTTGCTACACGTTGGTTATTGCCTAGACTTTATAAGTTCAATGCAGTCTATCCAGAAATCACCATTCACCTTGAAACCAGCACCAAACCCTTTTTATTCAGTGAACATATTTTTGATGCCGCCATTTATACGGGAACACCCGAACAAATCGAAAATTGGCCCGGTGCAAAAATTCATTTTTTAATGAATGAAGATGTGGTACCTGTCTGTTCAGCTGATTTAATTTTTAAGTATTTCCCCGAATTAAAAGCACCTTCAGGACATTTAAGTCGTAGCTTGACTGCGGAAGAAATAGCAACTTTACCTTTACTACAACAAACCACACGCCCCTATATTTGGAAAGAATGGTTTGAAGTGAATGGCTATGAACATCCCTTTGCCTTAGAGGGACAAAGGCATGAATTGTTTTCAATGCTTGCTGTAGCAGCTACACATCATATGGGTGTTGCACTTATTCCACAGAAATTGCTGGAAAAAGAACTACGCTCAGGTGATTTAGTGATTGCCTCTGATATTAAACTCAAAGGCTCACGTGCCTATTACTTTGTCTATGCAGAACAACAACAATCGCCATTGATTGCGAAATTTGTTGAGTGGCTGCTTGATGAAGTAGAAATCTCCCAACATACATTTATGAAATAATCAGCTCATCTGGATCTACATCGAGTATTTTTAAATTAGATTTAAGCACTAAAGCCGATATAGCGATAAATTTCTTGAACACCGACGGCACCTAGGCTGGTTTTGTAAATGATATAATCAGTATATGTACTTTGAGTCAGTTCTTCATAGATGTTAAGCCCTTGATCATCATGTTGATGAATTTCATCCACGCTGCGTTGCATTGTCTGTTCAAACGCATCTGAGATATATTCAAAACCTAAATCCATCGCAATAAACAGAGTATGTTCACAAGGTTGAAGATATTGCTCTTCATTCCAATCAATAACTGGATGTCTGCAATGGGGGCATGTAACATTTTCTTGAGAATTTTCTAGAGTGATCAGTTGAAATGGCATACGCTTTAGAACAAAATAAAATTGTATTTTAAACCAGTTAGCAAAATTAAACACTGAATTTAGACGATGCTATCGCAGGTTCAAAATTACGGGTTAAAACCTTTTATAAATACAGAAAAGATAGATAAGGATACTATGTCAACGATTGAAAAAGCGATTGCTTTAGCAGCTCGTAAACACGCAGGTCAAAAAGATAAAGGACAACAACCCTACATTTTCCATCCATTGAGATTAATGTTTAAAGTTAAAACTTCTGAACAGCAGATTGTGGCTGTATTGCATGATATTTTAGAAGATACTGATACAACTGTGGTCGATTTAATTTCCCTTGGTTTTAGTCAAGAAATTGTTGATGCCATCCTTGCCTTGACCAAAAAAGAAAATGAATCACGTATCGAAGCGGCTTATCGTGCTGTAAAAAATCCAATTGCAAGAATTGTCAAATTAGCTGATGTGGCAGACAATATGGATCTTTCTCGTATTCCGCATCCAACGACCAAAGATCTTTTAAGATTGGAAGAATATAAACAGGTTCAATTTATTCTGATGGCGGGTACGGCTTAAACTCTTTGTTTTTTCACAATTTCACAATTGACTCAATGCAACAATTAAGGTTAAAAATGCCAAATTGTTGCATTAATGGAATGGCTCATGCTGACTGATTTGGATGATTTTTACTGTTTTGGTTTGGTGGTTGAACATGGCGGATTTAGCGCTGCTGAACGTGCGACCGATATTCCAAAGTCTAAGCTGAGTCGTCGAGTCTATAATCTTGAAGAAAAATTAGGCGTTCGTCTGATTCAACGTAGTTCTCGTCATTTTGCTGTGACTGATATTGGTATGAACATATATCGCCACGCACAAGTCATGATGAATGCAGCTCAATCTGCACATGATTTGGTCGATCATCTCAGCGAACAACCACGTGGACTGATTAAAGTCAGTGTACCCGTTACTGTTGCCCAAAGTGAATTATCCAAAATTTTACCTGCTTTCTTAAAAGCCTACCCTGAAATTAAAGTTCAACTGTTGGTCAGTAACCGCCGCGTCGATATTATCAATGAAGGCTTTGATCTTGCTTTGCGCGTACGTGCAAATTTAGATGATGACCCAAGTTTAGTATTAAGAAAATTTGGTAATATTGAGCAACATCTTCTTGCAAGCCAAGCCTACTTAAATGAATTTGGGATGCTAAAAAAACCAGAAGATTTAACTGAACATCGTATTTTAAGTATGGTCGATGAACATTTGGATCAGCAAATGATTTTGCATGATGGTCAGAACCAACAGAAAAAAATTAAAGTCAATCCTGTTCTTATGGGATCAGATTTGATGATGCTGGCAAAATTAGCCAGTCAAAACTGTGGGATTGCACTTCTTCCAGATACGATTGCCAATGATTTTGTTGCATCAGGTGAATTGGTCCGTGTATTGCCAGATTGGAAAGCACCTCATGGTATTTTTCACGCAGTTTATCCTTCACGCCGTGGTTTACTCCCTGCTGTAAGGGTGTTTATTGACTATTTGGTTGAACACCTTAGCAATCGTTAGTTCGCATTTCACTCCTGTGTTGAAAATAAATGATCCACGGAGTCTGATCTATAGGCAGAATAAATTAAGTAAGATGGGCTGTTATTTGGTGTCCATCTATAGCTATTTTTGATACCATCATCACTGCTTAATTCCAACGTTTTTCTGATTTATATGACTTCATCTTATCAACAACAACTTGATGCCAAAATTGAACGTATTCAAACGCAGTTTGCTGAATTTAATCCACCATCACTTGAAGTTTTTGCTTCACCGGAACAAAACTTTCGTATGCGTGCAGAATTTCGTATTTGGCATACAGAAGACGATATGTTCTATGCCATGTTTGAACGGGATGAAAATCAACAAAAAACAGTTGCACGTATTGATGAATTTCCTATAGCAGATCTTAGTATCAATCAACTTATGCCAATTTTATTGGCTGAACTAAAAGCCAATCCGATCTTATCCAAACGTCTTTTTGAAGTGCACTTTCTTGCAACACTGAAAGGCGAAATGCTGGTCTCATTAATTTATCGTGCACCTTTGAATGAAGAATGGGAAGTTTTAGCAAAACAATTGGCTGAGAAACTCAATATTAAAATTATTGGACGTAGTCGCGGTCAAAAATTAGTATTGAGCGATGAGTTTGTTGTTGAAGAATTGCAGGTATTTGAAAGAAAATTTCAGTATAAACAAATCGAAAGTAGTTTTACTCAACCTAATGCGCAAGTTTGCCAAAAAATGTTGCAGTGGGCTTGCCAAGCAGTGAATGGCGACAATCAAGACTTGCTTGAACTCTATTGTGGTAATGGTAACTTCACCCTTCCATTGTCATTAAATTTTAATCGTGTTTTGGCAACTGAGTTAGCGAAGTCTTCTGTTTATGCAGCGCAATGGAATATTGAACAAAACAAGATTGATAATATTCAAGTAGCACGACTATCTGCTGAAGAATTTACCCAAGCTTATAATGGTGAACGTGAATTCCGTCGTTTGCAAGAAGCAGAAATTGATGTGCAAAGCTATCAATTTGATACGGTTTTTGTCGATCCGCCTCGTGCAGGGATTGATGACGATACGCTAAAATTACTGCAAGGTTTCGAGACGATTCTTTATATCTCATGTAATCCAGATACACTTTACAGCAATCTGGAAACCCTCACAAAGACTCATAAAATTGTTAAATTTGCAATGTTTGATCAATTCCCCTACACCCACCATGTTGAATCTGGGGTTTTGCTTAAAAAGATTTAAACAATTTATTACAACCATGACATGCCATGACAGATTTCATGGCATTTTTATTTCTTAATAATATTTATTTATATCAATAACATATCATATTTTCTTATATTTAAATTCAAAAAAGCAACTTAGAAAATTTTCAATGATTGGCAAATTTAGTCTATAACTCGACCATTTACCTTAGCAGCCATCTTGAATTTTATAAAAAAACGTCTATATTTCGAACTATGTTAGGTTGCGTATGAAGGCTCTATGAGTTTTTGGCAAAAGCTGTTTATGGCTAAAGATACTGTGCAAAATGAACATAAAAATCAGATTGCATGTGTTGAAAATGATTGCTCTTGTAAATCCAATGATCAACTCTTATCCGCGTTGATGAACACTACAGATCAAGATGTGATTACTGGAATTAAGAAAGTACTGATCTCAAGAGGTTTCAGTAAAAAAGAGTTAAACCAATTACAGCATCCACCTATTCAATAGTCATGGATGACCGATAAAAAGCATTCAGTTTACTGGATGCTTTTTTAATTCAAATACAACAAATTTTGCTGTTTTAACTGAGCTTCTATACAATTATTTGTAATAATATAAATGTGAAGAATTCATCTTGAAAATAAAAAATCTCTTATTATTATTATCATTGAGTTGCACAATCGTCTACGCTGAGATCAGTGACAATGATATTGAAAGCATTGAAAATTTAAGTGATCAGGTTTTGGGAAATAAAAAACTAGCCAAACTAGAACCTCAGATCAAAGCTCAAATCAAAAAATCACAGCCCACTGTGCAACAATTATTCAAAGCTGAAGAAATTGATTATAACGATTCAGTTTATTTACACAATTATGCGATCATTACTTCTGGCTATGCTGAATATTTACTTGATCAACATTGCACAGAGCAGTCTCATCCTATTCAAGAACTCACAGAACAAGCCTATCTTGCATTAAAGAAACGTGACCCGAAAGATGCCATTGCATTGAATAATTTTGGACTTTTCTATGCACAAATGTCTGTATATTATCGAAAAAATAGTGATCCAACTCCTCGTTTAACTTATTTACTTAAAGCGGAGCAATTGTTTGAAACCTTGATTCAAATTGAACCTGACGATGAAGAATATCAAAGGAACTATTATGCTGTATTAAGTGATAAATTAATGTTGCTATACAAGTATCATCGAGATATAGAAGAACAGAAACGTTTAGTGAACATCCTCAAAAAGCCTTTATTTGAGTATCTATCCAATCCTGAACAAGCCTTTGACTCTGGAAACTTTATCATTCTTGCGCAGCAATACTACCAAGGCTTGAATAGAGAGAACCCCAAAGCAGCTGAAAGATGGTTAAGGGATAATCAACAAAAAATTGAAACAGTGGTCAATAAAAATCGTAAGCATACTCAGCGTGAAAATGAATTTTTAGCTGAATTTTATGCCTTATTGAATCAACCCGCAAAAGCACTCTCGTATTTAAAGCAATTAGAATTTTCAGATGAGAACAGCACTGAACCTTCTTCTTTTGAAGATGAGCCCAATCTAGCAAATTTAAGATTGAACCCTGAATATCAAAAATGGTTTAAAAAATATACTCAAGATTATCAAGAATACCAGAAAGCATTACCTGAAGTTTGTAAAATAACTCAGTTAGAAATATTGGGTTCGCATTAATCTAAAATCTAAATCTTAAATTGAAACTATTCGAGACGTCTTTAGCGAATCAACCCTTGTGGCTGTAAAATAATCACCAAAGCTCCGATGATGACGATACATCCTCCAAGTAAATCCCAACGGCTGAGACTAACTTGATCAACAAATCTCAGCCACATTAAGGCCGAAAAAATATAGATTCCGCCATATGCTGCATAAATCCGCCCAGATGCTGCTGGATGTAAAGTTAAAAGCCAAACAAATACGGCTAAGCTTAAGGCAGTAGGTATCCATAACCAATGGCTTTTGTTTTGATTTAAAATGAGATAAGGAAAATAACAACCTAGAATTTCAGCAACTGCCGTGACTAAAAATAATAAAATCGTGGTGAACAGTTTATTAAATGCAATATCCATTTCTACTCAAGCGTAATTGATATTGTAAAAGTATAGGTGATTTTCATAGAATATCAGCAATAAATTTAATTTCCTTGATGACTGATTCAATTTTTAGTATTCAACTATTGCCTATGTTGAACTAAAAAAAGAAAATCCTACATTAAAGCATCCATCAATTATTTTATACGCAAACAAATACGATAAAATAATAATCTCTAAAATCTTGGCGTCTTAAATGAACATCCACTATACCTTATGTGGTTTCTTACTGATCTTGTTTTTCAGCCAACAAACAAAAGCAGCAACATTTACGCTTCCGCTTTGGACAAACACATCCATCACAACACAAAATCCAAATACAGTTATTAAACATGGTACAGTCAGCCACATTGACTCCCCCTATCTCAACGTATATACACCAAAATATAATAACCATGTTGCAGTTATGACGATCAGCGGTGGTGGATATGCCCGAGAAGAACTTGCCAAAGAAAGTACACCTACATCAGCGTTTCTACAACAACACGGTTTTACTGTTTTTGAATTGGTTTATCGATTGCCCAATCAAGATAACAACGATGCGCTTGCACCATTTCAAGATGGACAAAGAGCCATTCAAATAATTCGTTCACAAGCAGAACGATTCCATATTGATCCTGAAAAAATTGGTGTATTGGGGTTTTCTGCTGGCGGGCATTTAGCAGGTATGCTTGCTACCCAATGGTCACATCAATTTTCAACACTGCATGATTCAATCGATCAAGTCTCAGCTCAACCCAATTTTGTCGCATTACTTTATCCTGTGATTAGTATGCAAACCCCCTTAGATCATACGCATGCTTATAAAAGTTTAATGGGGAAAAATCATGATTCAGTAAAACAAGCATTTTTTTCAGTCAATTTACAGGTGAATCAACTTACTCCTCCAATATTTTTAGCACATGCGCTTGATGATCGAATTGCACCTGTTCAACATAGTTTAGATATGCAAATGGCTTTAGATAAAAACAAAATCCCTTATGAATTACATATATTTAAAAATGGTGGACATGGCTGGGGTTTAGGAAAGACAAATACAGAAACAACGCAATGGCCAACATTATTCTTAACATGGCTGCAAAATATGAATATTGTAGAAACTGATTATTCAAATAAAAAATAACCCGCAATCAATGCGGGTTATTTTCTAAATCACTAAGGCTAAGCATCGTCCATCATTATGCTGGTTCAGCAGTTTGGTCTTCAAAAACCTCAAGTGTTAAGCCAACAGCTTTGCCATTCTCTTTTTTCACAGACACTGCGACATTACCGCCATGATCTGCTAGCTCACCGAAGAGAATCATTTCAGCAAGCGGTTTCTTCAGATGTTCTTGAATTAAACGTTGCATCGGACGAGCGCCCATCAAACGGTCATAACCATTTTCAGCCATCCAATCACGCGCAGATTGATCAACTTCAAGTACAACTTTCTTGTCATCAAGCTGTGCTTGAAGCTCAGTTAAGAACTTATCTACTACAGATTCAATCACGGTTGTTGGTAAAGCTTTAAACTGAATCACGCCATCTAAACGATTTCGGAATTCTGGAGCAAATGCACGCTTCATTGCTTCCTGATTGTCATTACTGTTGTCTTGCTCTGTAAATCCAATACTGGTACGAGAAATACTTTCGGCTCCAATATTGGTGGTAAGCACAATAATCACATTGCGGAAATCAGACTTACGCCCATTATTATCAGTTAACGCCCCATGATCCATGACTTGTAATAACAAATTGAATACATCTGGATGCGCTTTTTCAATTTCATCCAATAACAATACGCAATGCGGATTTTTATGGATGGCATCCGTCAGCAAACCACCTTGGTCATAACCCACATAACCAGGAGGCGCACCGATCAATCGAGATACCGCATGACGTTCCATATATTCAGACATGTCGAAACGCACAAGTTCAACACCGAGTAATTTTGCCAATTGTTTGGTGACTTCGGTTTTACCCACACCTGTAGGACCAGCAAACACAAAACTACCGACTGGTTTATCTGGTGCTTTTAAACCAGCACGTGACAATTTAATCGCAGATGCTAATGCACTAATCGCTTCATCTTGACCAAATACAACACGCTTAAGATCACGCTCCAAATATTCCAATACAGATTTATCATCTTTAGAAACAGTTTTAGGCGGGATACGTGCAATCTTAGAAATAATATCTTCGATATTTTCAACCGTGATCAATGTATCATCTTGTTCTGCTTTCAAACGGCGTTGCGCACCTGCTTCATCAATCACATCAATCGCTTTGTCAGGTAAGAAACGATCATTGATAAATTTAGCAGAAAGCTCAACCGCTGACACTAAAGCTGAATCTTCATATTTGACATGATGAAAATCTTCAAATTTGCTTTTCAACCCACGTAGAATATCGATTGTCTCTGAGATAGAAGGCTCATTCACATCAATTTTTTGGAAACGACGTGATAAAGCATGATCTTTTTCAAAAACTTGACGATATTCTTGGAAAGTCGTTGAACCAATGCAACGTAAAGTCCCATTTGCCAATGCAGGTTTGATCAAATTGGATGCATCCATCGTGCTGCCCATACTTGAGCCAGCGCCAATAATCATATGTATTTCGTCAATAAACAAAATCGCATCGGGTTTCTTTTTCAAAGCGTTCAGTAGTTGTTTTAAACGTTTCTCAAAGTCACCACGATATTTAGTACCTGCAACTAAAGCCCCTATGTCTAGACTAAACACTTCAGCATTGGCAAGTGGTTTAGGCGCTTTACCATTCACGATTAACCAAGCAAGACCTTCAGCAATTGAAGTTTTACCCACACCAGGGTCACCGACCAATAAAGGGTTATTTTTCCGACGACGGCAAAGGATTTGAGCAGCACGCTCAATTTCTTTTTCACGACCAATTAAAGGATCAGTTTTACCTTTTTGCGCTTCAATATTCAAATTTAAGGTATATAGCTCAAGTGGACCTGCATTTGCTGAAGCGCTTGATTCACCTTCAAGATCATCAGATTCTTCTTCAACCTGAATCTCTTCTTTACGCGCACCATGCGATAAATATTGAGTCAGCGTTAAACGATTGATTTGATGACGTTTGAGCAAATACACAGCAAAAGAGTCACGTTCAGAGTACATTGCAACCAGAACATCCGCACCTTCTACAGTACGATCACCACCACTCGATTGAACATGGAAAATTGCACGTTGCAATATACGATCAAAACTTTCAGTTGGATGAGGGGCTTGGTCGTTGTTTTCTCCGAGTTTAGGCGTATGTTGCTCAACATACTCCTCTAATTCTTTACGCAAACTGATAATTTCAGCACCGCATGCTTTCAAAGCATTTACCGCTGAGTCGTTATCGAGTAAAGCTAATAATAAATGTTCAACCGTAAGAAACTCATGTCTCTTTTGACGAGCCATGCTAACAGCCAAACGGAGTGAAACTTCTAATTGACGACTGAGCATGAAACCCCCTTATTCTTTTGGCTCAATCTGACAAAGTAATGGATGACCTTGAGATCGAGCGTAGTTATTTACTTGGTTGGCTTTTGTTTCCGCAATATCTCTCGGATATACGCCAGCTTCACCTTTGCCTTCATAATGTACTGTTAACATTACTTGAGTGGCTTGGTCAAGATTCAAAGCAAAGTATTGTTGTAAAATTTCAATAACAAAGTCCATTGGCGTATAGTCATCGTTTAGTAAAATGACTGAATACATCGGTGGTCTTTTTACTTCAGGGGGTGCTGTTTGGACAGCAACATCCCCCTGTTCGTGATGAGGATCTTCAGATTGGCTTGCACGAATATTCAAATGCCAATCTACATATCCTGAATCACGGAACGATGATTTCACTTCATTTAAACTCATTTGACGCTTATTAGTTCGCATATTTTCCAAAATACTTATGATTTATTGAGAATTAGCTTCTGCTTGAGGTACCTCAGCAGCAAATGCGGCTGCACTGTCCACAGCCTTTCCGCGTGACCAACTGAATCGCTTAATGACTGGCGTAGCACCATTTAAACGCACTTCGATAAATTGTGGGTTGAAACCTTTCGGCATCGTCCAGCGACCTGTTAAACGCTCATAATCCGTAAAATTGTAGTTCGCATCACTCATTGGCACAGTCAACACTTCTGTACCACTAATTAAGCGAATTTCCACTGTACCTGTTGCACGTCTTGGACTCACTTGAATCAGATCAAGTTGATATTCATAAGCATTTTCAGGCAAAGGTTTAACCGCAAGATTTTGAATCGTTAAACTTAAACCACCGCGTTGTTTTAACACTTCACGGTAAATTGCACTCATCACGTCGACTTGTGATTTTTCTGCATTGGCTTTATTCAATGCTTCTAATAAATCATTGGCATTAGAAACAGCCACATCACGTTCTTGTACAGTCGCATTTAAGTTTTTATTTAACGTAGCCAGTGTCGTTTTTTGTTGTTTAACCACTTCTACCAATTGTTCTGCGTCTGCATCAAAACCAACAACCGTCAGTCCTTGGCGGTGTCCAACTGTATAGCCTAAAAGTACACTACCCGCACATAATACGACACCCCCGATCACCAACGGCATATTGCCTTTTAGAAAAGGTTTTTTTGGTGTTTGAGCTGGTTGTGACGCGGTATTTGTTTCTGTGTTCTGCATCGTCATCTCTAAAGTATTGATCGCATCAAAACACACATTTAACCGCAAAGTTAAATGTGTGTGAAGTTATAAAGCGTTTTTTATGGTAATAATCCGATACCTTGTAAACCAGCATCTTCAGCAAAACCAAACATTAAGTTCATATTTTGTACTGCCTGACCTGCAGCCCCTTTAACTAAATTATCTTGCACCGATAATACAATCAACTTTTTCGGTTGAGGTTTGTACAACGCAATTCTTAATTGGTTTGCACCACGTACTGAACGTGTTTCTGGTGAACTGTTGGCTGGCATTACATCGACAAAGGCTTCATCAGCATAAAACTGCTCATAAAGTGTTTGTAAATCAGCCTGCTCACCTTCATCAGTCAGATCAATATAAATTGTACTGAGCATACCACGAATCATCGGCACCAGATGAGGTACAAAGAGGATGTGATCAAATACACCTTGTTGACCTGAAATATTTTCAAGTGCTTCGACAATCTCCGGATGATGTCGATGTCCTGCAACCCCATAAGCCTTGAAGTTATCGGCATTTTCAGAATAGATCATACCTAGACTGGCTTTACGTCCCGCACCAGAAACACCTGATTTTGCATCAATAATAATACTTTCAGGTTTAACCAATGTTGCAGCTTGTTTGAACAAAGGCGCTAAACCCAGTTGTACAGTTGTAGGATAACAACCTGGATTCCCAACCACCTTAGCTTGTTTGATTTGTTCACGATTAAGCTCAGACAAACCGTATACTGAATCTTTTAAAATGTCGGGACAAGCATGCTGCATACCGTACCATTTTTCAAATTGGGCTAAATTCTGCAAACGAAAATCAGCTGCTAAATCAATAACTTTAGTGTTTGATGCTAATAGCTCTTTGGCATGTTGCATTGCAACACCATGCGGCGTCGCGAAAAATACTACATCACATTTTTTTAGTTCATCAATTTTTAAATCTGAATAGTGAAGTGTCGTATGTCCACGTAAACTAGGAAACATATCATCTACTCGACGACCATCTTCAGTACGCGATGTCAGTACATTCACTTGAACATTTGGATGTCGCAGTAAAAGACGCAACAATTCAACGCCTGTATAACCCGTTCCACCGACAATACCCACTGAAATCACGTTTTTTACCTCGATTTAAAAGTATCCATTCTGTTGGACAGTAGTATGACAGGAAGTTTATGCTTTCTAAACTGTTTTACTTGGTTTTTATCATTTTTAATATCATTGCAAATCTTAATTTCTAATTATCCGTGCATTCATTAGCCCTGGATAATACAATTACGACCAGCACGTTTGGCGGCATATAAGCATTTATCTGCAGATTCTATACCGAGTGCTAAATTTCGATACTGTAACTGAACCAGCCCGAAACTGGCTGTTAATAAGATATTTTTAGAAGAAAAAACCTCCTTTTCAATACTTATACGTATTTTCTCAGCAATTTTATAGGCAAGTTCAGTATCGGCAGCCTGTAATAGAACAATGAATTCTTCTCCTCCAAAACGCCCGACCAAGTCTTCTTCTCCAACATTTTGACTGACCAAATCACTGACTCTCTGTAAAATTTGATCACCAATCAAATGCCCGTGGGTGTCATTAATTTTTTTAAAATGATCAACATCACACATCAATACAAAATATTGTGTTTGAGATAAATCAATTAAGCTTGTTTTTGCAGCATCATAGAACCCACGGCGATTAAGCAAATGTGTCAGTGGATCTCTTGAACGATCATCATTCAGTTTTAAAATGATATCCCGAACCAGTGTTCCAACAACAATAATCGCAAACCACAAGCTCAACAGAATACTTGCAGCTAACATCATGAGCCACCAAGCAGAATCTACAAGCATATTCGATTGAATATTTTGCAGACAGAAGTAAACAATAATGCTACGGGAAAAAGTATATAAAACAATGAAAAGATAGGAATAATCTACTAATTTATTAAGCCAGTCACGATGTTGATAATCTTTAAAAAGTGAGGGCAAAACCAAAGACTCAATCGTCGCAATGGCTAGATTCAAAATCAGCATTCTGACCCAAAGCTGTTCATCAACATATGAAAAGTAAATCATGAACGGCAGTGTTAAAGCTATCAAAACAAATGCCAGTAGATTGTGAGCATTTCCATCTTTGCGTAATGCCATGGCATAAGCACTTGCCCAAGCTCCGAGTAAATAGAAACAGCCTAAAAGTGGTGCTGTTAATGTCAACTGTTGGTTGGTCATAAAGCTTTGTGAAGCCAAAGAAAATGACGGCACAATATAACCATGATCCTAGCCAAAGTAATGGACACACTGTCCCTCTGAAGATAATGTAACGTTAACTTTGGAGATGTACACATGGCTAAACGCTTTAGTCCAGAATTTAAACAGCAAGCAATTGATTATGCACTTGCGAACTCACATGAATCATTAGCATCAATTGCGGTAAAGCTTGGTGTTGGTTACTCGACACTTGATAAATGGATTCGTACTGCTAATCCAGAAGGATCAAGCAAACGTCAGTTAACACCTGAGCAACAGCGAATATTAGATCTAGAAAAAGAAGTCAAACAACTCAAAGAGGCAAATGACATACTAAAAAAAGTGCATGTGTATTTCCTCACCGATCAAGGCAAGAGAAGTACACGGTAATCAAAGACTTTGCAATGGAAAAGGTTAAAGTCACTGTACTGTGCAAACAATTAGGTGTCAGTACTTCGGGGTTCTATGCATGGAGAAAACGTCAGGTACGTATAGCAAAGCAGTATGATGATTTACAAGCGGTGTATTGGCAGCACCACGCTCGTTTAGGTGCACCATCCCTCGTTCATGATATGCATGACCTAGGTTACAGCATGAGTGAGCGCACAATAGGTCGAATGCTTAAAAAACTAGGATTACACAGTAAAATTGCCCGTAAATATAGGCATACGACTGATTCAAATCATCGTTTGCCAACAGCACCAAATTTGTTAGATCAACAGTTCACTGTAACTGAGCCAAATAAGGTCTGGACGACTGATATTACGTATATTCGAACGAAGGAAGGCTGGTTATATTTATGCGTGATGCTAGATCTATTTAGCCGACGTATCGTCGGTTGGCAGACAAGTACACGAATAGATCGTCAATTGGTATGTGATGCGTTTAACTATGCACTTGCACGTCAGGGTTATCCAACAGGCTTGATGATTCATTCGGATCAAGGCAGTCAATATTGCAGTCGCGATTTCAGAGCTGTATTACTGACAAATAAGGCAATACAAAGTATGTCACGTAGGGGAAATTGTTGGGATAACGCAGTAACAGAAAGTTTTTTCCATACATTGAAAGGGCATGTGGTACATGACAGTGTATTTTCTACAAGAAAAGAGGCAAATTCGGTCTTGTTTGAATATATTGAAGTTTACTACAATCGAATCAGAAGGCATTCTGCAAATGGTTGGTTAAGCCCTGAAGCTTTTGAGCAGAAATATTTTAAGAATTTAGAGGGAAGTACTGTCCACGATAGTGTCTAGGATCACAAA